>JANNNL010000303.1:0-10549 GCA_031398525.1 Actinomycetes bacterium
GTCGGCCAGCGTCGCGGTGCCGTAGATATGCGGCTCACGCTGGCCGAGCAAGTTCAGGTTCGGCCCGTGAAGCAGCAAAATTGTCGTCACCGGTGTGTCCTTTCGCGAGTAGGCGTTCATTCTGGGGCCAGTTCGGCTCGCTCAGCGGACATTTCCGGCCCGAGATCGGGTCGGGCAATGCGATACAACACGTGGGGCCGCAACGGGTCCCCCAATTCGAGGCGTGGGTGATCGAAGTCGGCCGTCGTGTCGTGGATCATTCCGAGCTTGTCCATCACCCGGCGAGACTTGGTGTTGGTCGCCGAGGTGAACGCCACGACCTCGGCGAACCCGAGTCGTCCGAACGCCTCGTCGAGCACGGCTCGAGCCGCTTCGACGGCATAGCCCTTCCCCCACTCGCTGCTGGCGATCCGCCAACCGACCTCGGTACACGGGTTGAATGACGCCTCGAAACTCGGTCGGCCCAGCCCGACCGCCCCGATACACGACGGCCCATCAACCACCTCGACGCACCACCAGCCGAAGCCATGCTCGTCGAATCCCTGTTCGAGCCGGTCGACCGTCGCATCCGATTGCGTTCGCGACATTGGCGGCCCAAGGGTGGCCATCACGAGCGGATCCGCGTGGATTGCGGCAAGCAACGGCCGGTCGGCATCCGTCCACCGCCGCAGAATCAACCGCTCCGTCCGCACAGGATTCGACTCGCCGATCACGCCCGCCGTCGCATGAGCTCAGGCGTTCCTCATGGCGCCGAGGGAGGCGAGGGCAGCTTCGGACGAGACTCCCGCGACGACCTCGACGCCACGGGGGCCGTCGAGGACGAAAGTGAGACCGTCGAGGGCTTTCTTGTCGCGGCCCATCAGGGCGACGAGTTCGGTGGTGTCGAGGCCCGACGGCAGATCGATGTCGAGTTCATAGGCGCCGCGGACGACTTCGTAGTGCTGCTCGACTCGGGCGTCGTCGATACGGCCGAGTTCGCGGCCGAGGTGGGCGGCGTAGATCAGGCCGATGGCGACGGCCTCGCCGTGAGCGAGTCGGTGGTCGGTGGCGGTTTCGAGGGCGTGACCGAGGGTGTGGCCGTAGTTGAGGATCGCCCGGCGACCCCCCTCCCGTTCGTCGCTGGCGACGACCTCGGCCTTGATCTCGACGCACCGGGCGATCCGCTCGGTTTCATCCATCGCCAGCAGGTCGTCACCGGTAAGGAAGTGGTACTTGGCCATCTCGCCGCGCCCGCATCGCTGCTCACGGGGTGGCAACGTGTCGAGTGCGTCCAGATCGCAGATCACCCCGCTCGGCTGCCAGAACGCACCGATGAGATTCTTGCCCTCGGGCAGGTTGACTCCGGTCTTGCCGCCGATCGCCGCGTCGATCATCCCGAGCAAGGTGGTCGAGACATGCACGACGGGGATGCCACGGTGGTACGACGCGGCGGCGAAGCCGGCGACGTCGGTGACCATGCCCCCACCGAGACCGATGACCACGTCGTTGCGGGTGAGCCCGAGCCGAGCGAATCGACGACACAGGTCCTCGATCGTCGACAGCGATTTGTGCTCCTCACCAGCGCCGATGACGACAACATCGTGCGGAATCCCAGGATCGATCTCGAGGGGGATTGCGGCCTGGGTCACGACGACGGCCCGCTTGGCCGACCTTGGCAACATGGCAGCCAACTCATGGCGCGCCCCGCGACCGACGACCACCTCGTACGAGCGGTCGCCCAGATCGACGGGCACATGGCAGAGCCCGGCCATCAGCGCAGCACCGCCTCGACCACCTCGAACACGCTGCGACCATCGGTCCGCACGATCGCGTGGGCGACTTCGCGGTACATCTCTTCACGGTCGGCGAACATCTTGCGCAGGGTTCCTTCGGGGTCGTTGTCGAGCAGCGGCCGATGCCCACCGCCGGCCACCCGCTCGACGAGGTGACTCGGGTCGGCACACAGCCACACGACGCGGCTACGACCGTTGCGCAGGGCTCGTCGATTCTCGTCACGCAAAACCACGCCACCCGCCGCGGCAATCACTGACGGGGTTGGGTCGTCGAGCGCGGCGTTGACCAGAGAAGCTTCGATGGCACGAAAAGCATCCTCGCCGTCCTCGACGAAGATGTCGCGGACCGAGCGGCCGGTCTGCGCCTCGATCATCGCGTCGGTGTCGAGGAACGGGCGCTGCAGCCGCTCGGCGATGATCCGCCCGACGGTGGTCTTGCCCGACCCCATCAGACCAACCAAGACCAGGTGGCAGTCATCGCTCGGCTTCGGCATAGCGGTGGCTCGACGATCAGCCGAGCGTCGCCCGAAACGCCTCGGCGTTGCGGACGAACTCCGACAGCGAATCCCCGCCGAACTTGCGTTGAGCCTCGGCGGCGAGCACGAGGGCGACCATCGTCTCGGCCACCACTCCCATCGCCGGCACCGCAGTCACATCGGTGCGTTCCTTGAACGACACCGTCGATTCCTTGGTGATGACATCGACGGTCTTGAGTGTCGGACGGTTGAGCGTCGCCAGCGGCTTCATCGCGGCACGCACGACGAGCAGTTCTCCGGTGGTCATCCCGCCCTCGGTCCCACCGGCGAGCGCCGACTCCCGGCGATACTGCCCCCCGGCCGCATCCCACACGATCGGGTCGTGGGCTTCAGATCCTCGGCGGCCGGCGACCTCGAACCCGTCGCCGATCTCGACGCCCTTGACCGCCTGAATCGACATGATCGCCTGGGCCAATGCGGCGTCAATCTTGCGGTCCCAATGGACGTGGCTGCCGAGCCCGATCGGCACGCCGTATGCCAGCACCTCGACGATACCGCCGAGCGAATCGCCCTCTTTGGCGGCCTCTTTGATCTCGTCGATCATCGCTTCTTCGGCGGACTTGTCGAAGCACCGCACCGGCGACTCGTCGACCGTCGTCAGATCGGCCGCCGTGGGCCGAGCGACCGACTTTGTTCGAGCGGCGCCCATCTGAATGACGTGGGACAGAATCTCGACCCCCAGCGGGGCCAGCAATTTCTTGGCCAGACAACCGGCGGCCACCCGGGCGGCAGTTTCGCGGGCACTCGCTCGTTCGAGCACGTCGCGGGCGTCGACGAAGCCGTACTTCTGCATGCCGGCGAGATCGGCGTGGCCCGGGCGAACCTGGGTCAGCGGATCTTTGGTGACTCCGGGCGCCGGGGACATCTCCTCGTGCCATTTGTCGGAGCGGAACCACTCGGAGTTCTTGATCTCGATCGCCACTGGCGAGCCGAGGGTGCGTCCGTGACGGACTCCGCCGACGAGGGTGAGCTCATCGGCTTCGAATCGTTGCCGGGGGCCGCGG
The DNA here is from genome assembly GCA_031398525.1 of Actinomycetes bacterium. Classification (GTDB taxonomy): domain Bacteria; phylum Actinomycetota; class Acidimicrobiia; order Acidimicrobiales; family Ilumatobacteraceae; genus JANMJD01. The sequence goes on from JANNNL010000303.1 coordinate 3,313, forward strand.
CCGTAACCGAGGCGACGGCGGGCCATTTCGCCCTGGATCTCCTCGACGGTGATCGGGAGGCCCGCAGGGAGACCTTCGACGATCACGACAAGGGCCTGGCCATGGGACTCACCAGCGGTCAGGTACCGGAGCATCGGCCCCACGCTATCGGCGGCGAGCCAGCTCCTGGCGGGCGGCTTCCCGCATGAGGACCGGGTCGGGCCGAACCCCGGTCCACAACACCTGTTGCAGGACCGCCTGGTGAATCAACATCCCCAGCCCATCGACGGGCTGCGCCCCCACCTCGGCCGCCAGCCGCAGCAGCGCCGTCTCGATCGGGTGGTACACCAGGTCGGCAACCACCTGACCGGCCCGTACCAGATCAGCGGCAACCGGCAACTCGTCGGTGCCCATCCCGACCGAGGTGGCGTTGATGACCATGTCGGCCAACGCGACATCGCTCACCGCTCCAACGGCGCCCCGCCCCGCCCCGAGCTCTGCGGCGATCGCCGCTTTGTCAGCCGACCGATTGATCACCCGGATCGAATCGACACCGGCGCGGGCGAGGGCGTCGATCACACTGCGCGCCGCGCCGCCCGCCCCGATCACGGCGACCAGCATTCCGGTCGGATCGACATCGGCCTCGATCAGCGAGGCGACAAATCCCGCGCCGTCCGTCGAGTGACCAGCGAGGCGGCCATCGGCCATCGGGACCACGGTGTTAGCCGTTCCGAGGGCGCTCGCCGCCGAGTCGAGCACGTCGACGGCTCGGGCGACGTCGTCCTTGTGGGGCATCGTCACCGACAACCCTCCGAGCCCGAGCGTTCGCATTGCTCCCAACGCATCAACGGCTCGACCACGCGCCACGTCAAAGGCCAAGTACGACCAGTCGAGCCCCGCCGCAGCGAACGCCGCGTTGTGCAACGCAGGCGACAAGCTGTGACGAACCGGATGCCCGATGACCGCGGCGAGACGGGTTGCTCCGCCTATTGCTGCACGGGGGCTGCGCCCCCGGACCCCATCGCCACCCGATTCGCTGGCGCTCGGTCGGTCGGCACTCGCTGCGCTCATCACGGCAGGACGCCGGCCGCCCGAGCGACTTCGATGTTGGCGGTGTGCTGCTCAAACGTCGCAGCGAACGTGTGGTGGCCGTCGGTATCCGACAGCACGTAGAAGAGATAGACGCACGGCGTCCCCGCGGGCAGATTCACGCAGATCGGGTCGTCAGCTGCGGGGTTGTCGGCCGGACTCAACGCGGCGCGAATCGAGGCTTTCCCCGGGTTGGCGATCGGGGTCGGCGGCAGGCCCGGGTACTTGTAGGTGTTGTACGGTGTGTCGATCTCGCGGAGCACCGCGAACGGCGTGTCGGGCGGTTGGCCGTAGAAGAGCGTCGCGTCGATTTCGAGATTGCTGCCGAAGAAGAGGCGGTTGTAGATGACCCGGGCGATTTTGGCGCGATCTTCGTCGTTGTTCGCCTCACGCTCGATAATCGAGGCGATGATCATGATCTGGTACGGCGTCATGCCCAACTCGGGGGCGCGTATCTCGATCTCGAGCTGGCGATTCACGCGGTCCATTGCCTTCATCAACCGGTCGATGACCTCGGCCTCGGTCTCGTTCCCGGCAATCTCGTAGGTCGCGGGGAACAGCAACCCTTCAAGGCTGGTTTCGGTCGCCGGATACCCGGGAATCGCCGACTTGATCGTGCCATTGCCAGCGAGGTTCAGGAACTCGCTGGCCTGCAACCGCGACACCTTGTCGGAGAGTCGCTTCGACATCTGTCGAAGAGTGAAACCCTCGGGGAAGTTGACCTTCGTGTAGGTCTGCGCTGGTGGAATCCGCAACTGCTTGACGAGGTTGCCCATCGTGTCGCGGGGATGCACGCTGTAGTAGCCGGGCTCGAGATCCTCCAAGCCTCCCTTGCGATTGACGTACCACTTGAACACCCGGGCGTCCGTGATGATCCCCTGCGCCATCAACCGTTCGGTCACGGACTCCAGATCGTCACCTTCGTTGATGGTGAACGTCACCTGTTCACCGCGCTCACCCGGCGGATTGACCTGGCGGACCATCCACATGCCAATCGCTCCACCCGTCAACACCGCCGCGAGCAATGCAATGACCAGGGCAAACAGTATCCACCGGAGCCACGAACGGTTACGAGGCAATCGCTCGCCGTGCGTCTTGGGCAGCAACTTAGGGTCATCCCACTCGTCGTCGACCCACCCCGGACGACCGCGTTCGACGCCATGGTCACCGTCGCGGTCAACATCGTGGTCGGTCGATCGGTCGATCAGCGGGTCAATCTGCATAATTATCGACTCCAACTGGGCGCGGTCGGCCGTCGAGCCAGCTCTGCAACATCACAGCGGCCGCCACTTTGTCGACCACTTTGCGCCGGCTCTGGGCGTTGAGGCCCGCCTCCATCAACACCCGGTCGGCGCTGACGGTTGTCAGGCGTTCGTCGTAGGTTTCAACGGGCACGCCAACCACCGTACCCAGTTGGCGTGCCTCGATGGCGGCACCCTTTGCCGCCGGGCCGGCCTTGCCCGACATCGACCATGGCATTCCGACGACGACCATTTCAGCCTCTTCCTCGGCGACGAGAGCGGCAATACGTTGATGGTCAACGGCCACCCGGCCACTGCGTTGGAGCACGGTGAGCGGAGTTGCGATCGTTCCACTTCGGTCGGAAACGGCAATGCCGATGCGCTTGGAACCGAGATCGATGCCGAGGGCGCGCAAGATCTAACCGCGGCCGACTCAGCCCGCAGCCCGGGCGGCGTCGCCGGCGATCTGCAGGGCCTCGTCGACGCCGCCCGGGTTCTTGCCACCGGCGACGGCGATATCGCCCTTGCCGCCCCCGCCTCCCTGGATCGCCCGACCGGCCTCTTTGACCAGGTCGGCGGCCTCGCCGGTACCCGGCGTGACTGCGGCGACAAGCGCCGCTCCCCCGGTGTCGGTGGACCCGCCCAGGATCACCCGCCGGACGCCGGTCTGGCGGATGGCGACCGCCAACTCGCGCAAGTCACCCGACGACAGCCCGTCGACCCGGGCGACAACGATGCCGTCGACCGCTCCGGCGGCGATTTCGGTCGCCCGGCCCGTGGCGAGCTTGCCACGCAGCGCCTTCAACTCGCTCTGCAGCGCCTTGATCTCGTCGAGCTTGCGCTGTACGCCGACGATCAACTCGTCGGGTCGGGCGTTGACGAGCTTCGCCACCTCGTTGAGTACGCGTTCGTCGTGCTGCAGCAAGGCAACCGACGCCGCACCGGTGACCGCTTCGATTCGGCGCAGGTTGGAGCCGATGGAGCCCTCCGACACGATCTTGATCGTGCCGATGTCGCCGGTCGCCCGCACGTGGGTGCCGCCGCAGAGTTCGAGGGAATGACGCCCCGCTTCCAGAACGCGCACGATGTCGCCGTACTTGTCGCCGAAGAACGCAATCGCCCCCATCCCGGTGGCCTCGTCCTTGGTCGTCTCGTACGAACGAACCGCATCGTTTTCCAAGACCGCAGTGTTGGCCAGCGTCTCGATCTGGGTGATCTCGTCGTCGGTGACCCCGGCATAGTGGCTGAAATCGAAACGCAACCGATCGGGACCGACCATTGAACCCGCCTGCTTGACATGCTCGCCGAGCACCTTGCGCAATGCGTAGTGGAGGATGTGCGTACCGGTGTGGTTCCGCCGAATCGCCCCACGCCGATCGACGTCGATGACCGCCGTCGCGGTCTGGCCAGTGACAACGGTGCCCTGAGCCAGGTGACCGGTGTGACGACGCAAGCCTGGCAGTGCGTTGGTGCAATCCGAGACCGTGATCACCCCGGTCTCGGTCGTGATCGTGCCGGTGTCGCCGATTTGGCCGCCCGACTCGGCATAGAACGGCGTGCGATCGAGGAACACCTCAACCGCTCCGTCCGCACCAGTCTCGAGTACCGACAACACTCGTGACTCGGTCACGTCGACCTGGTACCCGAGGAACTCGGTCACGCCGAACTGCTCGACGACCTCGCGATAGGCGTCGATGCGCTCGTCGTCTCCGGCCGAGCCCGCCTTGCGGGCCGACTTGGCCCGGTCGCGCTGGGCGCGCATCTCGACGCTAAAGCCATCGATATCGATGCCGACACCGCGCTCCTCAACGATCTCCTGGGTGACTTCGAGCGGAAAGCCATAGGTGTCATGGAGCATGAACGCCGCCGACCCCGACAACGTCTCGATGCCCTCGGTCAACTCGCGGTCGAGCAATGTCAGCCCATTGCGCAAGGTGTGACGGAACCTTTCCTCTTCCCGGGTGATCACTCCAAGGAGGAAGTCGCGGTTCTTGACCACGTCGGGATACGCCGCGGCCATCACGTCAACCGCAGTTTCAACCAGGCCCGGCATGACCAGCTTGTCGGCCCCGAGCATGTAGGCGTGGCGAACAGCGCGGCGCAAGATGCGCCGAAGCACGTAGCCGCGGCCCTCGTTCGAGGGAAATACCCCATCATTGACGAGCATCGCCCCGCTGCGGGCATGCTCGGCGAGCACCCGCAGGCTGAAGCTGGCCTTGTCGTCGTAGTCGCCGGGCAGATAGGTCGCCCCGGTCAACGACTGGGCGCAATCGATCAACGGCTGCATCAAGTCGGTTTCCCAGACCGCGTCAACACCCTGGATGAGGCACAGAATGCGCTCCAAACCAGCACCGGTATCGATCGACGGCTTGGGCAACGGGGTGCGGGTGCCAGTGTTGTCCTGGTTGAACTGCATGAACACCAGGTTCCAGAACTCCATGAACCGGTCGCCATGCGGGTCGTTCAGCGGGCCGCCCTCCGGCCCAAACGCGGGGCCGCGATCGATATGCAACTCCGAGCAGGGACCACACGGCCCGGTCTCGCCCATCTGCCAAAAGTTGTCCTTGTCACCCAGCCGTTGGATGCGATCCATCGGCACGCCGACCTGCTCATGCCAGATCGCCTCGGCCTCGTCGTCAGAATGGTGAACGGTCACCCAGATTCGGTCACCATCGAGCCCGAAAGTCTCGGTGACCAGCTCCCACGACCATGGGATGGCCTCGGCCTTGAAGTAGTCACCGAAGCTGAAGTTGCCGAGCATCTCGAAAAACACCAGGTGACGCTTGGTCCGCCCGACATCGTCGAGGTCGTTGTGCTTGCCACCGGCCCGCGCGCACTTCTGCACAGAAACGGCCCGCTTGTACGGCGCCTGCTCGTCACCGGTGAAGTACGACTTGAACGGCACCATGCCCGCCACACTGAACAAGACCGTCGGATCGTGCGGAATCAACGACGCCGACGGCACCGCCGTGTGGCCACGTGCTGCGAAGAAACCCGTGAAGGCGTCGCGGAGTTCGTTGGCGGTGCGGGGCGGATTCGTAGACATGGACTGCGAAGCCTACTGGTCAGTCACCGGCCCCAACGTGGACTTATCCGCGCGACGCGAGCTACCGCTTGGCTCGCCTCGGACGCGTCGACAAGGCTGCGGCCTGCCGGTTGGCTCGCTGTTCGGCCACCTCACGCAGCACGATCACCTGGCCGGGCTTGACCTCGCCGGTGGCGACGATGCGGCCGTCGACTACCTCGATCGGGGCGACCTCGTCACCGTTGCGCTTGGCCCGGAGGCGGGCCTCGGTCTCGCGCATCGCCGACCGGCCGTCGCGAGCCGCACCTGCGACGCGCTCTCCGACGTCTTGCACGGTGTTGACCACCCGCTTGACCGCCCTGACCGGCGGAAGCTGCGTGGCGGTCTTGACGACCTTGCGCTTGGCCACCGTGGCCCCGGCAATACCCGCGGCGGCACCTCCCACGAACCAACTCAACCGTTTCAGCATGTCAGGCCCCCTTCTTCTTCAGCCGACGAGCGGCGCCACGAGTCCCCGAGGCGAGGGCAACCGTCTTGATCACCGGCGTGCTCAGCGCGAGTCGCGCCACTCGGCTACCGGAGTGCGACACCGCTCCGCTGATTGCCTCCGCGGAGCCGAGGACCCGGTCGAACCGTTCCAAGTCACCGCGGGCATCGTCCACGGATGTTCGGAGTTGGGCGAGCAACGGCTGGGTTTCCGACCGTAGATGTTCGATCTCGGACCGCAACGAACGCAACGAGTCGAGCACTCTGACCAGCACCACGATCAGGCCCGCGAAGCCGATGGCACACAGCACCGTGGCCAGTACCATCGCCAACTCGCTCGCAGTCATGGGCTTGATCGTAGTCGAGAGGGCCGAATTGACTCACGAGTCTGGGGTTCCATCGGGCCTGCGGTCGTCCATGCGGCGAGCGACGGTGGCCTCGTAACCATGCGCAGTTGGGTCGTAGTAGGTGCGCCCGGCCATGTCGTCGGGGGCGTATTGCTGGGGCACCCAGCCCCGCGGATCGTCGTGCGGGTAGAGATAACCGTCGCCGTGGCCGAGGGTTGATGCGCCCTGGTAATGAGCATCGCGCAGGTGTGCGGGCACCTCGCCAATGAGCCCCTCGCGGACATCGCTGCGAGCGTTCCAGATCGCCAGGGCGCTACGGTTCGATTTGGGGGCGGTTGCGAGGTGGATGGCCGCCTGAGCCAGGTTGAGTTGCGCCTCGGGCAATCCGACGTGTTCAAGGGCGTGGCCTGCAGCAACGGCGACAACGAGGGCATTCGGGTCAGCCATACCGATGTCTTCACTGGCGAAAATGATCATTCGTCGGGCGATGAAGCGGGCGTCTTCGCCCGCTTCCAGCATGCGCGCCAGCCAGTGGATCGTCGCTTGTGGGTCGGACCCGCGCATCGACTTGATGAACGCCGAGGTCACGTCGTAGTGCTCGTCGCGGCCATACCGCAAGGCGCTGGTGCCGAGCGCGGCCTCGACATGGGCGACCTCGACGGGCCCGGGATGGGCGAGGGCGACCGCGACTTCCAACGAGGTGAGCACCTGGCGCCCGTCGCCCCCGGCCCGCTCGGAGAGGAGCGCGATGGCCTCGGGAGAAGCGGTCGTGCCCTCGGCGGCGACGCCGCGTTCGATCAGTTTGACGATCGCCTCCTTGCCGAGCGGTTCGAGGCGGAACAATGTCGACCGGCTCCGCAGCGGGGGGTTGACCTCGAAGAACGGGTTCTCGGTGGTTGCCCCGATCAGCGTCAAGGTGCCGTCCTCGACGGCTGGGAGCAACGCATCCTGCTGTGACTTCGAGAACCGGTGGATCTCGTCGAGAAACAGGATCGTGCCACGACCATGCTCACCCAACCGCTGCCGGGCCGATTGCGCAGGCTGGACCCGCCTGGGCCGCAGCCTGCGGC
>JANNNL010000356.1:0-3009 GCA_031398525.1 Actinomycetes bacterium
CGTAGCTTGGTACCCGGTAGACGGTCGGGAACAGCAGACTGCGGAAGTCACCCGAGGTGATCGCCACGCACTCCTGACCCCGCCGCGCGCCCGATGGATGGATGGCCTGGAACCCGGGAATCAGCACCTCGCTCATTCCCAACCGAGTCTCGGCTTCGGCGATTCGCGGGTCGGAGCCGTAGGTGGCGGTCTCGGGCGGCGGGTGCGGCGCCGTAACCTCCCAGCTCAACGGCACCCGAAACTGCGGGTCCTGGGCAAGCAGGTCGAACAGGATCGTCGTTCCGGTGCGGGGTTGGCCGAGGATCACGACCGGTGCCGGAATCGAAGCCGACCCGATCTCCGGATGGCGGCGGTGCCAGTCGATCACCCGCAGTCGTGAGGTCAGCTCACCGGTCAACGACGCCCGGGCGACCATCACCCCGATCACCGAAAGGTCAGCCTCGGTGTGCAGTGCATGCAACAACCGGTCGAGCCCCTCACGCCACGAGTCATCGCCGAAGTCGTCGAGTCCGGTCGCCTCGACAGCCGCGGCCACCAGGGCGCGCTGGGTCAGTTCGTCGCCTGCCATGATGCCTCCAAAGGAAATCGGTCCGTGGCGCGATGATGCCCCGAACCGAGCCTCCACCCGCCACCGAAGCTCGTCCACCGTCAGCCCGCCCACCAGCCCGTCAGGAGATCGTCCGATGACTGCTCGTTACCGCGCCGGGGTGGATATCGGCGGCACGTTCACTGATCTGGTCATCGTCGACACCACTTCGGGTGAGGTGCGCTTTGGCAAGACGTTGACGACCCACGCAGACCCATCGGAAGGGATCGAGCGGGTGCTCGTCGCAGCGCTCGCCGAGTATCGCATCGACATGGCCGACGTCGTCGACATCATCCACGGGACGACGTTGGTGACCAACGCCCTGATCGAACGCAAGGGCGCGACAACGGCGCTGTTCGCCACCGAAGGCTTCCGTGATGTGCTCGAAATCCGCAAGGAACACCGCTTCGAGTTGTACGACCTGCGAATCACCAACCCGGTGCCTCTCGTGCCCCGCTCCCGAGCCGTCGGTATTCCGCAACGCACGTACGCCGACGGCACCCGCGGTGCTCCGCTCGATGAGGCCGCAGTCCTGCGAGAGACGGCCCGGCTCTATGCCGACGGGGTGACCGCGATCGCCGTGGCGTATCTGCACAGCTATGCCGACGCGACCGACGAGCGTCGGACCCGAGATCTGATTGCGGAGGTCGCACCCGACATCCGGGTGTCCCTGTCGAGCGACGTGGTGCCCGAGATCCGCGAGTTCGAACGCACCACGACCACGGTCGCCAATGTCTACGTGCAGCAGATCGTCGATCAGTACCTGTCGAGCCTCGTCGCGCGATTGGCAAGGCTCGGGTTCGACGGCGAGTTGTACGTGATGCTCTCCAGCGGCGGCACCGCGACCGTGGCGACGGCGACGGCCTTCCCGATTCGCATGCTCGAGAGCGGCCCGGCGGGCGGTGCGTTGGCCGCCGCGTCGTACGGAGTCACGCATGGCCATGACAGCCTGTTGTCGTTCGACATGGGCGGCACGACCGCCAAGTTGTGTGTTGTCTCCCACGGGGAACCGCTGATCACCCAGGAGTTCGAGGTCGATCGGGCCTACCGATTCAAGAAGGGCTCGGGCATGCCGGTCCGCACGCCGGTGATCGAGATGATCGAGATCGGTGCGGGCGGTGGATCGATCGCCCGCATCGACTCGCTTGGCCTGCTGACGGTCGGCCCCGAATCGGCCGGGTCCGAGCCCGGCCCGGTGTGCTACGGCCGGGGTGGCGCCGGGCCCACCGTCACCGACGCCGATCTGGTGCTCGGCTACCTCGATCCCGGTTACTTCCTCGGTGGCAACCTCTCGCTCGACGTCGACGGAGCCCGCGCCGCGCTGTCGTCGACCATCGCCGAACCGCTGGGCATCGACGTCGTCGAGGCGGCGTGGGGCGTCCACGCGATCGTCAACGAGAACATGGCCTCGGCGTCGCGCGTGACGGTCGTCGAACGGGGGATGGACCCGAGCCAGTTACCACTGTTCTCCTTCGGCGGGGCCGGCCCGGTGCACGCCTGCCGGGTGGCGATGGCGCTCGGCTCGCCGATCGTGATCATTCCGGCCGGTGCCGGTGTGATGAGTGCGGCCGGGTTTCTCGACGCCCCTCTCGCGTTCGACTTCGTCCGCACCCGGCGCGGTGGGTTGAGCGAGACCGACTGGGCCGAGGTGAACGGCCTGTTCTCAGCGATGGAAGCCGAGGGTGTGGCGCTGCTGGCGGCCGCAGGAGTCGCCGCGAGCGACGTGGTGTTCACCCGCTCGGCCGATGCCCGCTATGTCGGCCAGGGCTACGAGATTCGTGTGGGCGTCCCCAACGGTGTGCTGTCGGGGGCGGCCGCGGTTGCGAAGTCGTTCGGGTTGGCGTATGCCGCGTTGTACGGCCGACTCGGCCCCGACGTGCCGATCGAAATCACCGTCTGGCGCCTGGTTGCGTCCAAGCCACGACCTCGCCTCGCCATGAGCCCTCCACCCTCACCCCACGCCCGGGCGGCGGCACGTCGCGACGCCTGGTTTCCTGAAACCGGCTGGGCTGAGACCACGGTCTACTCCCGCTACTCACTGGTGGCTGGCGACCGTTTCACGGGTCCGGCGGTCGTCGAGGAACGCGAGTCGACGTTGGTCGTGCCGCCCGGTGCGGCCGTCAGCGTGTTGGATGATCTGAGCCTGGAGGTGCGATTCGGATGAACGAGAACATGATCAACCCGACCACAGCCAACCCGGTGACCATGAACCCGGTCACGGTGCAGGTGGTCTGGAGCCGGCTGTTGTCGATCTGCGACGAGCAGCAGGCCGCCCTGATCCGCAGCGCCTTCTCGACGGTACTGCGCGAATCGAAAGATCTGGCCTGCGGGGTGTTCGATACCCGCGGCTACATGCTCGCGCAGTCGATGACGGGCACCCCCGGCCACATCAACGCGATGGCCACCGGGGTGCGTCACTTTCT
>JANNNL010000404.1:0-3454 GCA_031398525.1 Actinomycetes bacterium
CATCGACGCGAACGTGTGGGTGGCACCGAACTCCATCGCCTTCTCGCGCTTGAACTCCACGGGGTCGACGGCGATGACGCGCTTGGCACCGGCCATCGCCGCACCCTGCACGGCATTGATGCCGATGCCACCGATGCCCACCACCACGACGGTGTCGCCAGGCCGCACGTCGGCGCGGTGCGTTGCCGAACCCCACCCGGTGGCGACGCCGCACGACACGAGCGCGACGACGTCGAGCGGCAGGTCGGCGTCGACCTTGATGACCGACGCCTCGGCAACCGCGGTGAACTGGCTGAACGTGCCCAGCTTCGCCATCAGCTTCACCGGTTGCTCGCCGAGGAAGTGGCGGCTGGTGCCGTCGGTGATCATCCCCTTGCCGAACGCACCCGCGCCGGAATCGCACAGATTCTGTTTGCCGGTCGAGCAGTAGCGGCACCGGCCACACGACGGCACGAAGCTGGCCGACACGTGGTCGCCAACCTGCACCGTTGAAACGCCGTCACCGATGGCGAGCACCACGCCGGCACCCTCGTGGCCACCGACCACGGGGAAGAAGTCGTCGATGCCCATCAACGGCCACGCTTCCTTCGGCGGCACCAGGTCACCGGTGACCATGTGCTCGTCGGAATGGCACATGCCCGCCACTTTCCAGTTGACGAGCACCTCCCCGGCCTTCGGGTCGCCGACTTCCATGTCGACGATGTCCCACGGCTGGTTGAGATCCCAGATAGCTGCGGCTTTGACCTTCATCACTGACCCCTTGGATGCGAAAGCTTGATGCGAAAGCGAACCCCGCCAACCTAACGCGCCGCTCTCGACCAGTCTCAGCGGAGGTGCCGATTCGCACCCCGTGCTGCGGTCATGCCACATAGGCTGGCGCGGTGGACGAAATGGACCTGACGCTTGCGGGCCTGGCTGAAGCCTTGGCGAGCTACTCGGCGTCGGACGCCTATCGCGCAGTCCTCGGGTGGATCGCCGACACCGCGGCGTTCGGCGACGTACAGGTCGAGCAAGCGATGGTTCACGAGCCGATGCCGACGGGCGACCATCGCGTGGATTCGTTACTCGCTGCAGCGGCCGAGCATGTGGCGTTTCACCGCGAGATTGATGTGCCGACTTGGTGTGTGAATCCGAGTCGGTCGATGCGACGCAGTTGGTTTCCCGTCGACCTGCCGTCGATTCGGGCGCGAGCGCTGGTGAGTTCGCCAGCGTCGTTCTGGCGGCGTGGCATTTTCATCGACCGCAGCGACCTGGCCCGAGTCTGACGGTATGGACGTACTTCTCGACGTTGCGGCCCTTCGTCGCTTGCTGGGTGAACTCGCCGGTCGGCTTGAGCGTCGCGGCGTCCGGGTCAATCTCTACATCGTTGGTGGCGCAGCAATCGCGATGCAGTTCGACGAACGTCGCGCGACGCGCGATATCGACTCGGTCGTTCTGGAAGGTCACGGACCGCTGATGGTCGAGGTGGTCGCGATGGCCCGCCAGCACGGGCTGCCGACCACTTGGCTCAACGATCAGGCAACGATGTACGTGTCGTCAACGTCGGACCCGGGCCGCCGATTGGTCTTCGATCATCCGAATCTGTCGGTTGCGGCCGCGTCAGCAGAGCATCTCCTCGCCATGAAACTCCAGGCCGCACGAGGGTCCGATGCCCAGGACATTGAGTTACTGGTCAGGTCTCTCGGGTTGGCAACCGTTGCTGATGCCGAGGCGGTGCTGACGGAGGTCTTCCCTGGTGCTGGGTTGCGTGACCGCGCCCGATTACTGCTCGAAGACGTACTCGAACAGCAATCGGGCGAGTCGGATGAGTAGAGACCTACTCACATGACCGAAAAAGTGCCCAAGCTCAGTGGTCGTAGACCATGACGCCGCGGATGTTGGTGCCGGCGCGCATGTCGGCGTAGCCCTCGTTGACTTGATCGAGGGTGTAGGTCTTGGTGATCAGGCCGTCGACATCGAGCTGACCGTTCTGGTAGAGACCGATCAGCTTCGGGATATCGACGCGGGGGTTGCCCGAGCCGAACAGCGAGCCGACGATCTGCTTCTCCATCAGGGTCATGTCGAGCAGGCTGACGCCGACCGACACCTCGGCCGCGGCGTGCAGGTTGGTGATGACCACCCGGCCCCGCTTGGCGGCGAGCGCCATCGCCTGGCCCATCAGCTCACCGGAGCCGACGCCCATCGTCATGATCACCTTGTTGGCCATCGTGCCCCACGACAGTTCCTGCACCAGCGGGAACGCCTCTTCCATCGACGCCGCGGTGTGGGTGGCGCCGAATTCCATTGCTTTCTCGCGCTTGAACTCGACCGGGTCGATAGCGATGATCTGCTTGGCCCCGGCGATGCGGGCCCCCTGGATTGCGTTGGCACCGATGCCGCCGACGCCGACCACGCAAACGATGTCGCCGCTGTGGACCTCGGCGGCGTAGACGGCCGAACCCCAGCCGGTGACGATGCCGCAACCGAACAGGCAGGCCTTCTCGAGTGGGATGTCCTTGTCGATCTTGATGCAGCTCGCCTCGTTGACCACGGTGTGGTGGGCGAACGTGCCGAGCAGGCACATCAGCGTCAGGTCCTGGCCCCGGGCGTGATGACGAGACGTGCCGTCGGAAATCTGCGTGCCGAGGCCGAGCGCCGCACCCAAGTCGCACAGGTTCTGATGGCCGGTCGAGCAGCTCGGGCAACGGCCGCAGGCGGGAATGAACCCGAACACGACATGGTCGCCGGGGGCGAGCCACGACACACCCGGGCCGACCTCCATCACGACCCCCGCGCCCTCGTGGCCGCCGATGATCGGCAGGGCGAAGGGCAGATCGCCGGTGACAACGTGCTCGTCGGAGTGGCACATGCCCGAGGCGGCCATCTTGACCAGTACCTCGCCGGCCTTCGGCGGGTCGAGTTCGATCTCCTCGACACTCCAGTCGTTACCGGTTTCCCACAGAATTGCGGCCTTGGTCTTCACGATGTAACCCCCAACGGTGCTCGGTGCAGAAGTTGCACTGTAGAAGAAATTTCCGAACCACGGTGATCCGGGCGGAACGACTGCGGCGAAGGGTCGTCAATGACCTACGACCGCTACTCCGGCCTGGTCTACGGGCTGGCTCGGCGGATCACCGGCTCGTCCGCCGCCGCCGAGGAGATCGCCCAGGAGGTGTTCGTGTTTCTGGGAGCACCCCGAGCGATTCGATGCCGAACGTGGCTCGTTGCGGGCGTTTCTGGGAGCGATCACCCATCGCCGAGCCGTCGATGTGGTCCGCCGCGACAGCCGTCGAACGGCTCGAGAGGACCTGGCCGCGGTGGTTGCCGATGTCGACGACCTGCTCGGCGACCTATCGGCTGCCGAATGGGGAACTGCCGACGCCGTCGGCGAACTTTCGGTGCGCGACACGGTCTCGCATCTCACCGGGGCCGCCCAGGGGTACTCGGTCCCGCGGGTGTTCAGCGCCTGGCGAGC
>JANNNL010000271.1:0-8932 GCA_031398525.1 Actinomycetes bacterium
CCCCTGGCGAATCAACGGCTGGGAGTACCGCGACACCGGCATCGGCGACGCCACCGGCGGCCTCGCCGGAGCCCGCATCGCCCGACCCGCGGGCTCGGTGGGTCCCACGCCGATCACCCTCCACGCCGAGTTCGCCCTGCTGGTCGTCATCGCCGGGTCGGTCGCCTTCACGACCCCCGACCATCCACCAACCCGACTGGTCAACGGGGCGAGCGTCGCCATCCCCGGCGGGCTCGGCTACACGTTGACCGATCCCTCGGTCGACTGCGAACTCCTCGACGTGACCCTCCCCGAGCTTCGGCCCAACCGGGCTTGAGCCCCCAGGGCCAACATCGGCCCGTTTGAGCCGAGCGGTCGGTTTGTGCCAGCACACAAACCGACACAGCGTTTGTGTGCTGGCAGAAACTCGGGTCATCTCGGCAGCGGATGCGAAACTCCCAAGATGACTCGCCACGAGCCCGCCCCGCCACCCGCAGCCAGCACCAACGCGATCACCGATCTCGGGGCGGTCGAACTCTCCGCGCTGATCCATGCCCGACAGGTCAGATGTCGGGAGGTGATGGACGCGTACCTCGCCCGCATCCACGCGATCAATCCGACGGCCAACGCGATCGTCAACCTCGCCGACGACGAGATCCTGCTGAAGCAGGCCGACGAGTGCGATGCCGAGCTCTCCGCCGGGTTTTCGCGCGGCTGGATGCACGGCATCCCCCAGGCCATCAAGGACCTCAACGACGCCGCCGGGTTCCCAACCACCTCGGGCTCCCCGCTACTGACCAACTTTCGTCCCAAACACGACGGCCTGCTCGCCGAGCGAATGCGAGCCGCCGGGTCCATCGTGATCGGCAAGACCAACGTCCCCGAATTCGGCCTCGGCAGCCACACCTTCAACCCGGTGTTCGGGCCCACCCCCAACGCCTACTCCGCCGACCACACGGCCGGTGGCTCCAGCGGCGGCGCCGCGTCGGCCCTCGCTCATCGCATGCTGCCGGTCGCCGACGGCAGCGACTACGGCGGCTCGTTGCGCAACCCGGCGGCGTGGAACAACATCTTCGGGTTCCGCCCCAGCCAGGGCCGAGTCCCCGACTGGCCCTCAACCGAAGGCTGGATCCGCAGCGTCGCCACCGACGGCCCGATGGGACGCTCGGTCGCCGACGTCGCCGCCCTGTTCGCCACTCAGGCCGGGTGGGACCCGCGCGACCCGCTCGCGATCCCCCGAACCGACCAACTCATCGTTCTTCGACCGCGCTGCCGGCACCGACTCGGTAGAGATCAGCGACCTGAAGATCGGCTGGCTCGGCGGTCTCGGCGGCCATCTGCCGACGGAGCCGGGCGTGCTCGACGTCTGTACCTCCGGACTCCGGCGGCTCGAAAGTGCGGGAGCCAGCGTCGAACCGGCCACCCTCGATATCGACCTTGAACAGGTGTGGAAGGCGTGGATCACGATTCGTTGGGTACTCGTCGGCCACGGGCTCACGGCGATCGTCGAGCAAGACGCCGGGCGTGGCCTCGTCAAGCCCGAGGCGATGTGGGAGTTCGAACAGTCCCGCGCCGTCACCGCCACCGAGTTGATGCAGGCCAGCACGGTCCGCTCGGCCCTGCTGCAGGTGATGCTCGGGCTGTTCAAGCGCTACGACCTACTCGTGCTTCCGACCGCCCAGGTCTGGCCGTTCCCGATCGCCGAACGCTGGCCCACCACGATCGCCGGCCGCCCGATGGACACCTACCACCGGTGGATGGAGACCGTGCTCTACGCCACCTTCTGCGGCCTCCCGGCGATCAGCGTTCCCGTCGGCTTCGGTGGCCCCGACACGTCGGGCCGCGCCGGAGCGAAGCTCCCGATGGGCATGCAACTCATCGGCCCACCCCGCGCCGACGCCAGCGTGCTCGCCGCCGCGGCCGCCTACGAGCAACTGATCCCGGATCTCCTCACAATCCGCCCGTAGCCACGTTCGCCGATAATCTGCACGAACGCATAGATTTCGCACCGAACGACATCCATACCGAAGCCTTGAACCTCGATTTGCGTGATCATGCAGATTCGTTCGAAATGGGGAAGAATCACGCGCTGATGATGCTATTCTGCACAATCATGCAGAAATTAGCCCTCGGAGCGCAGGTTCGCCAGCGGCGACGGGAGTTGGAACTCCGCCAGCACGATCTCGCCGATCTTGCTGGTTGCTCGGCCCGTTTCCTGCACGAACTTGAGCACGACAAGCCCCGGCTGGCCCTCGATCTGGTGATGGACGTGTTGGAGGTGCTCGGGCTGACCCTCGCGGTCGTCAACCTCAGCGAGCCATCCACGGCGGCGACACCCCAGCCCCCGCTGCAGACCTGATGGACCTCGGCGAACTTCGCGAGGTCCACACGGCCGACGTCTACGTCGGCGAACAGGTCGTCGCCACCTTGCACCGCCTGCCCGATCGAGTGCGATTTGCGTACCTCGACGACGCCGGCGCCAACGTCGCAACCACGTTGCCCAGATCAACTGCCGTCGTCGACACCCACGCGCCCGGGGCCCTCCCACCGTTCTTCTCGGGCCTGCTCCCCGAAGGACGACGGCTCGCCGCCCTGCGCACTGCCGTCAAGACCTCTGCCGACGACGAATTCTCGCTGCTCCTCGCCGTCGGACGCGACACCATCGGGAACGTCTCGATCGTTCCGTCCGGCACACCGACCGACGAAACCTCCCTGGTCCCCGAGGCGACGTCCACCGCACGAGCCTGGAATCAGCAGGATTTCGCCGAACTGTTCAACGCCTCCGTGGGCCGGAACCCCGAGCGATTCGCCATTCCCGGCGTGCAAGACAAGGTCTCGGCTCGGATGATCACCTTCCCGGTTCGCGCCCCAGCCGGTTCCGGCACCACCCACATCCTCAAGCTCAACCCACCCGAGTTCGGTCACCTGGTGGAGAACGAAGCGTTCTTCGCCGACGCGGCCCGCACCACTGGCCTACAAGTCGCCGAGACCCTGGTCGTGCACGACCGCAACGGCCAGCCCGGTCTGCTCGTGACCCGATTCGATCGCGTCGTCGACGGTGGCATCGTGCGTCGACTCGCCCAGGAGGACGCCTGCCAGGCGCTCGGGCGCTACCCCGCCGACAAATACCTGATGACGTCGGAGCAGATCGTCGGCGGCCTGATACGTCACTGTCGGGCCGCACCCGTGGCCGCCCTCGCCCTGTTCCGCCAGTTCGTCTTCGCCTATCTGACCGGCAACGGCGATGGCCATGCCAAGAACTTTTCAATCCTGCGCCACGATGATGAATGGCGAGTCTCCCCCGCCTACGACGTTCCCAGCTCCTACCCATACCGCGATCGAACGATGGCCGTCAGCTTGAACGGCAAGCGCGACGAACGAATCGGACTGAACGACTTCCTGGCGTTTGCCGATTCTTGCGGGCTCCGCGAACGCCCGGCACGGCGGACGATCACCGAAATCGCCGACCACTCCGATGCGTGGATCGACCGGCTTGGCGAGTTGCCATTCGACACTCGACGAATCCACGACCTCACCAAGGCAATCCGGTACCGACAGGGACGACTGCGCGGGCGGTAGCCAATCGACAAGACGGTGGGAGTGGGGCGGTCGCTGGCCCGACGCGTACTCTCGGCTGCATGCAGTCGAACGACGTGATCATCGCCGGAGCCGGAATCGGAGGGCTGATCACCGCCCTCAGCCTTCATCAAGTCGGCGTCGACGTGCAGGTCTACGAGGCCGTCGACGAGGTCCGCGCCCTCGGCGTCGGCATCAACCTGTTGCCTCATGCGGTCCGAGAACTCGATGCCCTCGGCCTGCTCGATCGTCTCGCCGCCGAAGCCGTCGCCTCGACGACGTTGGCCTACTTCACCAAGCGCGGCGAGCAGATCTGGGCGGAAGATCGCGGCCTCGCCGCGGGCTACCAGTGGCCCCAACTCTCGATCCACCGCGGCACGCTGCACCAGATTCTGTTCGACTCCGCTGTCGAGCGAATCGGGGTCGACCGCATCCACACCGCCCACGCGTTGACGTCCTTTGCCAACGAGAGTGACCAGGTCATCGCCATATTCACCGATCGTCGCTCCGGCCGCACCGTCAACGTACGCGGCACGGCGATGATCGCCGCCGACGGCATTCACTCGGCCGCTCGCACCCAGTGCTACCCCGACCAGGGCCCGCCGCTGTGGAATGGCGCACTGCTGTGGCGAGGCCTCACCGAATGCGACCCGATCCTCGACGGGCGCACGATGATCTGGGCCGGCCATCCCCGCCAGAAGTTCGTCGGATATCCGATCGCCGATCTGCCCGGCGGGCGCCAGTTGTTCAACTTCATCGCCGAGCTTCGATCCGACGATCGGGTGCTCGCCGAGAAGGAGGACTGGAACCGTCCGGGCAACCTCGACGATTTCCTTCCCCAGTTCGAGTCGTGGCAGTTCGATTGGCTCGACGTGCCCGCGGTCATCCGGGCATCGAGCGGCACGTTCCTGTTCCCGATGATCGATCGCGACCCGGTCGATCAGTGGACGTTCGGCCGGGTCACCCTGCTCGGCGACGCCGCCCACCCGATGTACCCGATCGGCTCAAACGGGGCCTCTCAGGCCATTCTCGACGCCCGCACACTCGCCGGATGTGTCCGCTCGTACCGCGGCGACTGGGACGTGATTCTGCAGCGTTACGAGGAGTTCCGTCGCCCGGCCACATCGGCGATCGTGGTCGCCAACCGCGGTCAAGGGCCGGAATTGCCGTTGACCCTGGTGGAAGAACGTGCTCCCGACGGATTCGACAACATCGACGACGTGATCACACCGGAAGAGATCGCCCAGGTCACCGATGGCTACCGCCGCACCGCCGGATTCGCTCTCAGCGCCCTCGCCGACGGCATCTCACTCGCCGACAAGCCCTATTGACCCACTCGCCAAGAGGCCCACCCCCGCGGAAGAGCCGGAAAAGCAGAAATCCCTGGTCAGAAGAATCTGACCAGGGATTTCACCGGGTGGAGGTGAGGGGAATCGAACCCCTGGCCTCAACAGTGCGATTGTTGCGCTCTGCCAACTGAGCTACACCCCCGTTGGGCGCTCAGAAGGATAGCGACTCTTGCGCCGCTTCAACGCCTCTTTAGGCAGCGCGGCTGTAGTACTCGCGACTCACGCGGGGAACGTCGACCTTGCGGCTCTGGGCCAGCAGGTAGACGTAGCCTGCCAACAGGCACAACGAGAGCACGAAGGCGTACGCCACAGTGGTCGCTTTGGTCATCATCCACAACAGACCGGTCACCACCGTCGAGCCGACGAGCAGGAAAAGAATGTTTTGACGACGCTGCTTCACCGAGGCGCGAGCCATCGACGTCTGCTGACGCTGACGGGCCAGGCGAGGATCGGCATAGCGCTGATCGCTATACCGCTGATCACCAAGGTGCGAACGAGAATCGATCGGACGACGATCAAGGGACACCACCGTGTCACGGCGAGCCGACACGGCACCGTGGGTACGAGCCCCGGGACCATGCTGCTGCGGACCTGCAAGCGGACGAGCCATCTGGCGCATCTGGATGCCACCACCCGGCATTGTTCGCTGCAAGGTGGAAAGTTGACGCCGGAAGCTCATGATCGACGAGCCGGAACGGCCCTCCAATCGAGATCGCAACAACGGCGGCAGCAGTACCGCTGCCCACGCTGCTCCGATGACGAGCAATACCAGTTTGTTCACGCTGGATCTCTCCTATGCCGTCGACCCTCACCCGAGGAGTCGAACTTTGGCTTTCTGTTCACGTTAGCTCTAGCCCGTTCGGCCTAAACAACAACCGAGTACTTTACGGTTCTACTACATTCGTAACGGTCTCCGCAATGCTATCGCTTCGACGGTACGTTCCCGACCGGCCCCCGGTCTTCTCCCACAGGGCCAGTTCACCGATCACCATGGCCCGATCGGCCGACTTGCACATGTCATAAATCGTCAGCGCGGCTACCGAACAGGCGTGCAGCGCTTCCATCTCGACCCCGGTCCGCTCGATCGTGTCGACCTGGGCCTCGACCTCGACGAAGTCGTCGCCAATCTCGAAGTTGACATGGACGGCACCCACCAGCAGGGGATGGCAGAGGGGAATCATGTCGGATGTGCGCTTGGCGGCCTGAATACCGGCCACTCGTGCCACCGACAGGACGTCGCCCTTCTTGACCTCACGGTTCACGATCGCCGTTGCCGTCTCGGTCTTCATCATCACTCGGCATCGGGCGATGGCCCGACGAAAAGTAGGTTCCTTGGGGGTCACGTCGACCATCCGGGCTCGCCCGAGCGGATCGAGATGCGTGAACAATGCGTCAGTCACTGCTGAAACAGTACCGAGTTTGGGCACCGCGGCCCACGGTCGAGACGATTGTCGACGACCCGACAACCATGCGCCGAGTCCAGCACCCCCGCAGAGCGTCCCGACATCCGACGAGCGTTGAGGTCATCGAGAGGAATCCACCGTTGAGGGTGGTCGCCGCGGGGACCTCGTTCGTGGTCGGCAACCGCCGAGCGCGGCAACCGCCGAGTTGGTCAGGTGATGATCGGACCCGTGTCGACGGCTTCGAAGGCGGTGCCCGGAACCCGCTTGAGTTGGTTGAGGTCGTCGTCGTTCCAACACGGCCCCGGCGCGCCCTGGAAGAACCAGTTCGAGCCGTTATCGGCGTTGATCAACCCGAACCGCTTGAACGTCGTCAGCAACACGCGTGCCTGACCGGTATAGCTGCTCACGTCGAAATCGGCCCGCAGCCTGAATCGCTGCCCCATCGCCGGCAGATTCGGATCGGTCGACGACGACGCCTTGTGCGTTGCCGGTTGGATGTAGCCCGCCTGGGTCTGGCTGAAGGTCACCCGAATCGCATGGTCGATGCGGCCCGCCGACATCTCGTCGCACCGAACCAGCCCCGGAAGGATCGGCAGCCCGGCCGCATCGGCCGACGTCCAACCTGCGGGTCGCAGCGCGTTGGACCGCAGATTGAACTTGGCTCCCGAAGCCGCCGCCCAGCCGGTCCCGTCACGGCTCGAGGCGAAGAGTTCGAACAGCTCGCAGGTGCCCTGGCGAACGACGAGCACGTGAGCGTCGGAGCCACCTTCGGTTGGCGCATCCAGCGGAATCGGAAACGGGCCGGGGTCACTCTCGTCGCCGTAGGCGGTGTAGCGGATCGGCACGTGCGGCTGATTCTGCGGCACGACCACGAAGGGGATGCCGTACGCCGGGTTTTCGCCAAAATCGGGGTGCAGGTTGTCGCTGCCGACGGCCTGGATCTTGGCGATCATCGCATCGGAGTTCGCCCGGCGCGGTGCCGCGGAGATATCGGTGTTCCACGGATTGTCGGCGGGCAGCATCGGGCACCCGCCAAGCATCGGACCACCCGAGCGTCCCTCGCGCACGGCGCGCTCGGTTGCGCTCGCGGCAATATCGATCGACGAGGGAGCCGCTCGGGCCCCGGTCGCTGCCGTCGTTGTCAGAATGATGATCGCCGCCGCCCCAGCCGCAAGGCGCTTCACACCTCCGACCGTACTATGCCAGAGACGCCCCCGGTTCGCGCCCGCTGAGGCAGTTCTGGGGAGCGTCGTAGCGCCCCCAGCGCCACCGGACTCCAAATTGGCGCTCTATGGCGGAGGACTCAGTGAACCGAGCGAATCCGCGGTCAGCCGCCGATTTGGCTCATCGAACGGTTGGGACGGATGAAGTTGACCTGGCTGATCTGATGGCCGGCCCACTTGGTGCCCACGGCCCGCTCGATACGGCCGGCGATCTGGTCGTCGGATTCGCCATTCCGGATCGCCGCCCGCAGGTCGAACTCGTCGTTGGCGAACAGGCAGGTTCGGAACTGACCTTCCGCCGTCAGCCGGACGCGGTCGCAGTCGCCACAGAATGGCTTGGTGATCGTCGGGATGACCCCGATCGAACCCCGTCCATCGGCGTACTTCCACCGATCGGCCGGCGCGGCACCCCGGGAACCCACCGGAATCAGGGGGTAGACGGCGTGAATCGCCGCGACGATTTCGTCTTGGCTGACCACATCGGCGTGGTTCCAACCACCATCCGCGTCGAGCGGCATGAACTCGATGAACCGCACCTCAACCCCGCGGTCGCGGCCGAATGTCGCCAAGTCGACGATCTCGTCGTCGTTGACGCCCCGCTGAACCACCGCGTTGATCTTGACCGGAGAGAACCCGGCCTCCTTGGCCGACTCGATGCCATCGAGCACCCGCTCGAGCTCATCGCGCCTGGTCATCTCCCTGAACCGGTCGCGCTTGAGCGTGTCGAGGCTGATGTTGACCCGGTTCAGCCCGGCCACGCGCAGGTCGTCGGCGAGCAGCCGGAAGGTTGCGCCGTTGGTCGAGATCGCCAAATCGGGTGCTTTGCCGGCAAATGATGAGGCCGACGTCGCCGGAACCCGCAGGCGAGCGAGTTTCTCGACGAGCACCGGCAGGTGGGCGCGGACCGTCGGCTCGCCCCCGGTCAACCGAATGCCATCGACTTCGTAGCGCTCGACGAAAATTCGGGCGAGCCGCTCAATCTCCTCGAACGACAACACTTCATCGCGCGGCAGCCACTTCATCCCCTCGGCGGGCATGCAGTAGGTGCAGCGGAAGTTGCACCGATCGGTGATCGAGATGCGCAGATCGCGGATCGTGCGCCCGAACGGATCGACCAGGTCCATTTCTTTAGACTACCGACAGGAGGTGGACGGTCACAGGGCCGCCCTTGTCGACGCCGTCCCCGTCGGGAACGACTGCGAGCGCGGTGGCCGTGGCAGTCGCCGCCAGCTGGTGGCTTCCCTGACCACCGACGCTGCGCACCTGGTAGCGGCCGTCTTCCGCGAACTCTCCGCTGACCCGGACGTAATGGGTCTTGCCGTCAGGCCGACGGCGCAGCGGCGCAGCCGCCACGGCCTGGATCGTCGGACGGTCGATCGTCCGGTGGCCCATCATCTGACGC
>JANNNL010000445.1:0-10372 GCA_031398525.1 Actinomycetes bacterium
GCGCGCACCGTGGTGTTGTAGGTGGTGTCGTCCGTTGGAGTTGTCGGGCGCACGCTGGGTTGACCCGTTGCGATCGTGATCGGCCCAGTCGATGCGGTCGCGTCCGCATTGGTTCCGGTGAATCCGGCGTCCGAGTCGGTGGCGTCATCGGTGGCGTTGGGGCGGGTCCACAGGTACCCGGTCTGGTTGTGGGTGAACACCACTTTGTAGATGCCCGGTAGCAGGTAGTCGAACAGGTAGCGACCGTTGGCGTCGGTGGTCTGATCGGTAACGGGGTTGTCATCGGCCCCGAGTGCATCGATGAAGGCCCCCGGGTTGGCCGGATCCTCCATCAACAAATGCGCGGTCGCGCCGACGACCGGGTTCTCGGTGGCGTCCTGCACGCCGTTGCGGTTCAGGTCGTACCAGACGACATCACCCAAGGCGAACGGGAACCAGATTCCGGCATCGAAGGTCGGATCGGTCAGATCGAGTCCACCGGCATCGTTGTCCGCCGGAGGGCTGAGCGCAGAGACAAGCCAGGCACCGGTTGCCGCCGAGGAGTCGGTCGTGGACGTGTAGACCGCATCGGAGTCCAGCGAGTCGTCGGAGCCCTGGTCGGTCTTCGTCCACTCGTAGCCGTTTGGCAGGGTGAAGACGACCTTGTACGTGCCGGATCTCAGGTTGGAGAACGAGTAGCGGCCGTCGGTGCCGGTCTGTACATCGCCGACGGCTGCGCCATCGGCGTCGGTGGCGTCGATGAACGTGCCTGGGTTTGCTGGATCCTGTCTCAACAGATGCGCGGTGACACCGGGCACACCGATCTCGGTCGCCGGGTCGTAGATCCCGTCGTGATTGGCGTCGTACCAGACGAGATCGCCCAGGGTGACCGACTGGAAGATGCCCATGTCGATCGTCGGATCGATGAGGAAGCCGGGCACCTTCGAGGCGACGTTCGATGTCATGTTGCCGATCGTCGGGTCCGCCGAGAGGACGAACGCGTCGGTGAGCAGCGTTCCGGGATCGGCATCCGAGTCCGCGGCGTCCGTGGTGCCGTTCTGCGTGGTCGGAGACCAGCCCGCGGGCAACGTCGAGAATTGGATCTTGTAGTTGCCGGGCACCAGGTTGCCGAAGCCGTACCAACCGCTGGCGTCGGTCATCGTCGTCGTCACCGGGTTGCCCAAGGCATCGACCGTCACGGGAATGTAGGTGCCTGGGTTCGCCGGATCCTCCATCAGCAGCTCGGCCGTGACGTTCTCAACGCCGATCTCACCCGGGCCATCCTGGGCGCCGTCGTGATCGAGGTCGAACCAGACGTAGTCCCCCATGGCGACCGGCATCCAGATGCCCGCATCGTTGGTCGGGTCAACGAACGACGCCTTCAACGTCATGACGTAGGTGGTGTTGTCGGTCGAGGTGGTCGGGCGGACGTTGGCCTGCGTGGGATCGAGCACGATGATGCCGGTTGTCGCAGCTGCGTCGGTGTCGGTGCCGTAGGTGGCATCCGAGTCGTTTGCGGCAGTGGCCGACGGACCGGTCGAGTCCGCCACTGTCCAGCGGTAGCCGGGCTGGTTGTGGGTGAACACGACTTTGTAGCTGCCCGGGAGCAGGTTGTCGAACAGGTAGTACCCGTTCGCGTCGGTTGTGTCGTCGGCGACGGGGTTGCCATCAACATCGAGCGCATCGATGAACGTGCCCGGGTTGGCCGGGTCTTCCATCAACAGATGTGCCGTTGCGCCCTCAACCGGCTTCTCGCCCGCATCCTGCACGCCGTTGCGGTTCAGGTCGTACCAGACGATGTCGCCAACGGCCATGATTGCCTGGTACACGCCGAAGTCGACGGTCAGGTTCTCGTTGCCGTTGTGGGTATTCGGATCGTTGTCGGGATCCTCGTTGAGCGGCTCCTGCTCGAAGCCGAGCGTGAAACTGGTCGACCGGATTCCGCTCGAGTATGGCTGCGCCGGGTCGATCGGAGCGCCGTTGTCGTCTTGGTCAACGGCATCCTCAGGCGACGTCGGGGTCGAGGAGCGATAGCCGTAGAGCTTGCCGCCGGGGGCGAAGTTCGCCGGGTCGATCTCCACCTGGTAGTCACTGGCCTCCAGGCGATCGAACAGGTACAGCCCGCCGATTGTCGTCGTCGTCAGCGCCACACCAAAACTGTTCGTCACCGGTGAGCCATCGGCGTGCAGCAGGTTGATCGTGACGCCATCGGGCGCGTACGAATCACCGGCGTTCCACAGGCCGTTGTCGTCCGGGTCGATCCACACCTCGTTGCCGATCGCGTACAGCGGGACGATGCCGATGTCCCAGGTCAGATTCTCGTTGGGGTCGGCGGTGACCGGGTCGTTGTCCGGATCCTCGCTGGTCGGCTCGGCGTGCCACGACAGGTTGATGACCCCGGTGCGAATGACGAAGTCGCCCGTGGTGTTCGCCGCGTCGGCACCGTTGTTATCCTGGTCGATGTTGTTGTCGCCAGCGGTCGTCGACGACGATCGAGATGCACCGAGGATGCCCGTGTTGACGAAGTTCGCACGGTCCAACTCCACGACGTAGTCGCCGGCGAGCAGGTTGTCGAAGAGGTACTTGCCGCCGACCGTCGTGGTCGTGCGCGGGTTGCCAGATGCATCGAGAACCGGTGTGCCATCGGCGTGCAACAGGTTGACGATCACGCCGTCCGGGACGTAAGACTCGCCGTCGTCGAGCGTGCCGTTGTCGTTCATGTCGAACCAGACCTCGTTGCCGAGCGAGAACAGCGGCACGACGCCGATGTCCCACGTCAGGTTCTCGTTCTTGTCGGCGGTGACTGGATCGTTGTCCGGGTTCTCCGCCTGCGGCTCGGCGAGCGGGAAGAGGTTGACGATGCCCGAGCGGATGCCTCCGTTGTACGCATCGCCGTTGTCGTCCTGGTCGACGTTCGTGTCGCCGGCCGTCGGGGTCGACGAGCGGCTGCCGAACAGGGCACCGGTCGGGGCGAACTCGGACGCCGGAATCTCGACCCGATAGTCGCCGGCGAGCAGGCCCGTGAACAGGTACTTGCCGGCGCTTGTCGTGGTCGTCACCGGGTTACCCGAACCGTCGAGCACGGGGGTGGCGTCGGCGTGCAGCAGGTTGACCGTGATGCCGTCGGGCACGTAGCCCTCGCCGTTGTTGAGCAGTCCGTCGTCGTCGAGGTCGAACCACACCTCATTGCCGAGCGACAACACGACGAGAATCCCGAAGTCGACGGTCATGTTGGCGTTGATGTCCAGCGCGGTCGTCGTCGACTGGGGATTCTCACCCGTAGGCTCACCGTCCTCCGACAGCGTGAACGGCGCCGACCAGATCGCTCCGCCGGCTTGGGTGATGCCGTTGTCGTCCTGGTCAGTCGGGTCTTCGACACCATCAAATGTCGACGAGCGCCAGCCCTCGAGGAGGCCGCCACCGGCGAAGTTCGCTGCATCGATCTCGACGATGTATGTCCCTTCGATCAAGTCGTCGAACAGGTACTTGCCGCCGACCGTCGTGGTCGTGATCGGATTGCCCAACGAATCGAGAACCGGTGTGCCATCGGCGTCGAGGAGGTTGACGACGACGCCGTCGGGCGCATACGGCTCGGAGTTGTCCAGCTTGCCGCTGTCGTCGAGATCGAGCCAGACCTCGTTGCCGATGGCGAACGCCGGCCGGTAGAACCCGAAGTCGATCGTCAGATTGGAGCGGTTGTCGGCGCTGGTGGCGCTGCCGGCGTCGTCGTCGGCGTTGCCGTTGAGGATGTCGATCTCGTTCGTCGGCTCGTCGTTGAAGACGCCGTTCGGTCCGACGGCGTTGTCCTCGCCGACCGTCACCGGTCCCGACGTGAAGTAGCCGTTCACCGAATCCAGCGTGCCGTTGTCATCGTTGTCGACATCGGTGTTCGCGTTCGTCTCGGTGACACCGGCGACATCGGGTGATGTCTTGTAGCCGCTGAGCGCCGCCTGGCCGGTGGGGATGCGGACCTCATAGTCACCGACGCTGAGGTTCTCGAAGAGATACTTGCCGTCAGGCCCGGTGGTGGTGAACGTGACGAACGCGCCGGTCGAGCTAAACAGCTCGACCCGCACGCCGGGGATCGGCGCCTCGCCCGGATCAACCCGTCCGTTCTTGTCCGGGTCCGCCCAGACGAGGTTGCCGATGCGGTACACCGGCACATGGATGAAGCCGAGGTCGATGCGCAGGTCGGAGTGCTCATCCGGGAAGGCGCGGCCGAGGGCCGCGTTCGCCTCCGCGTCGGCATTGCCATCGGAAGCGGGAATGGCATCGATCTCGCCCGTTGGCGCCGAACCCGGGAACGGAGCCGTGATCAGCTGCGTCACCGACGCGTAGGTGCCCTGTGGCTCACCGTCATCGGTGTTGTCGGCCGCCAGCGGATCGCCGGGGGCGGTACCGAGTGCCGTTGATTGGCCCGGGGCCGAGGGGAGTGCGACGAAGTACGTCCCACCGGGCTCGACGCCCTCGAACCAATAGTTGCCCTCCGTGTTCGTGACGGTGGTCTGCACCTGCGTGTCGAACGCCGGATCGAAGGTGCCGCTGTTGTCGGTGTCCTCCCACAACTCGACGGTCAGGCCGCCGATGCCGACTTCGCCGGGATCGACGACGCCGTTGTTGTCGTTGGCGATCGTGCCCGAGCCCTCGTCGAGCCAGACGAGGTTGCCGATCCGCACCTTACGGTAGAAGCCGAAGTCGACTGTGCGGTTCGAGAAGGCGTTGGACGCCTCGCCGTTCTCGGGGTTGGTGGTCGGGTCGTTGTCGGTCAGCGGCTCCAACCCCCGGCCGAGGGTGACGGGCTCCGACACGATGCCGCCGGGTTCGATCGCACCGGCCAGTGGCACGTCGAGGCCGTGGTCGAGGTTGTCGGCGTCGGTTGTGTCGATCGACGGGGTCGAGCCCGTCGATGGGAACGTCTTGTAGAGCGCTCCGCCCGGCAGGAAGTTCGAGGCCGCGACGATGGTCACGTACGAGCCCGGGTCCAGATGGTCGAAGCGGTAGTGGCCGAGCGAGTCGGTCACCTGGGTGCCGAGTGGGCCACCCGTCGGGTTCCCGGCTGCGTCGGCGGCATACAGAACGATGGTGACGCCGGGAACGGGTGACTCACCCGGGTCCTTGATGCCGTTGTTGTAGCCGGCGCCTGCCGCCGTGCCAGCACCGTCGTCGATCCACACCAGGTTGCCGAGGCTGTACTCCTCTTTGAAGATGCCCATGTCCCAGGTGGTATCGGCCTCGCCGACGCCGCTCTGCTTCTGCAGGTGCACGGGCGCGGTCTCGGTCCAACTCTCGCCGACCGCGGCGACCGGGACATCGGAGTCGTTGTCGGTGTTCGGCGAGCCGTCGGTGGTGGCACCGCCCTCGTCGACGCCGGTCGGATCACCGCTCGCATTGGGTGTGGTGACGATGTAGCCGGCCGGCGGGTAGAACCGGACCTTGAAGTTGCCATCGGGGAGGTTCAGGAAGGTGTAGGTACCCTCGGCATCGGTCGCAGTCGGGTCGACCAAAAACCCGTCGGCGTCCTTCGCCGGGATGTACGTACCCGGGTTGGCCGGATCCTCCACGTACAGCTCGACCGTCACGCCCTCGACCGGGAGTTCGCCGGGCGTTTGCAGACCATCCAGGTTGGTGTCGTACCAGACGTAGTCGCCGATGCTGTTGCCCGGCGGGCCGTACACCGTGACGTCGACCCGCGGCGGCTCGGAACCGAGATTGACGTTGGCGAACAGCTGATCCGGGCTGAACGCGGTGCCGGCGTAGGCGAATGAGTTGCGGGCCACGGGGCAGCGATCAGGCGTGCTCGCCGGGTCGTCGCCCGGGTAGTTCTCGTCACGACAGTTCGTCTGGAGCGCGGGGTCTCCATCGACCTGTTCCGCGGGGTTGAGGTTCTCGTACGGGAACGCGGTGTGACCGCCGGTGTCGTACGTGGAGGACTTGAGCGGCGCCTTCATCGGGTACTCCGCGATGATTTCCTCGCCCCGTTCGAAGATGGCGTCATCGTGCTGGATCGCAGCACTCAGGGGGTCGAACGTGCCGCCGATGCCCACCTGGGTAAGGCGGTACGACCTGACCGAGGAGAAGCTGGTCGGTGTTGTGGTCCAGTTCGGCGGATCGCAGGTGGCGAGGCCAATCGGGCTGACCTCCGATCGGCACGGGTTCGACCTGGTCGAGTATTCGACGAGCCAGTCGACAGGAGCGACGATCGGCCCCGTCAGCACGGGCCGGAACTGGCTGTAGCGGTTCTGCAGCGTGACTTTGACGCCGGTGTCGCCGACGAATGGCAGGATGTCGACGATCTGGAAGTTCTTGACATCCGCGTTGCCGTTGTTCAGAACTGCGATGCGATAGGAGATCGGGCCACCCGGGTAGGTGTCGGCCGACGTGTCGACGGACGTGTTCGTGTATGGCACCGGGCTCGTCAGCGGCGGGTCATAGAACCCGGCGACCTGCTTGCGCGACTTGAGGGTGCTCGACACCGGGATCGTCACCGCGGCGCCGTACTTGCACTCGGGAAACTCGCAATGGAAGAACGTGTCCTGGGTGAACTGGGCGGTGTTGGTCTGCACGCTTGCTGGTGCGGCACCGAGCGGGTCGCCGAGCTGCGAGATGTGGAAGTGCATCAGCACCGCCGGTAGATAGCTGCCCGGTGTCACGGTGAGATCGCCCGAGTACATGAACTGGAACGGGCGCTCGCCGTTGGCGCACGTCGTGCTCCCCGGGCTGACGTCGGTCCAGCCGTTCAGTTCGATCGAGTCGAGCACGAGCATCGGCGGCATGCAATCTCCGATGATCGCCGGGTGGCTGGCGCTGATGACCATGTCGCTCGTGGCGTCGCCGCTGTTCGCCGTCTGGAGTGTGAACGTGCCGGTCTCGCCCGGTTGCCGGATGGCGTTGTCGACGTACTTGTACATCCAGCCTGCAGGCTGCGCCGTTTCGAGGATATTCGCAGCACACGCCGGACCGCGGGTGATCGGAGTCAGAGTGCCCGCAATGTTGGCGTCGGCGCTCGTCGACTGGCAGTTGGTGAGCGTTTGGGGCAGACCAGGACTCGGGAGGAAAGGCTCCGCTTGGGCGGTGCCGCTGACATACCCGGCGACTGAGAAGGCAAAGTTGGTCGCGACAGGGCCGGCCATCACCCAGCGCACGTAGCGGTTGGCACCGTCGGCCGCATTCTGCATTGCCGGGTCGCCGATCGTCGCGGCGACGTCCTGGGCCGCGGAGCCGTCCGCGGTCGCGACGCTCGTCCACGGTCCGGTGGCGCCCGTTGAGGACACCTCAAGCGTCGCCGAGTATCCACCGTTCCATTGGCCAGGCTTCATGCTCGCGAGTTCGAAGCCCGTCGGCAGCGGGCCGTCGAGCATGACGATGTTCTGCAAGGTGGTCTCACCCTTGCCACCTTCCGGGTCCTGGTTGTTGAAGTACAGCGAAAAGTTGATCGGATCGTTGTCCTTGACGTAGACGCCCGCATCGGTCGCTTTGACGACGACGATGTTCGGTTCGGGCACGCGGATCGTGTCGGTGTCATTGACCGGGGCGAGCGCCGGCTCGCCGGCCGGGGTGACGGTCGCGTTGTTGACAACTTTGTCCCCGGTGCTGAACGCGCCGCCCGGGAAGTTGAGCTTCAGCGCCCGGGAGAAGCAGCCCGTCGCCGGATCGTATTTCGGGTCGTTGGCGTTGGTGATCGTCCACGTGACGACACCGGGCGGGCCCTCGATGCCTCCGTCTGGGATCGGCGCGACGATGGTCGAACCAGGAGGGATCGTGTCGCTGATCGTGTAGCCGCCCGGGAAATGACCGGCGCCCACAATGGGGCAGATCTTGATCGTGTAGTTCGAGTCCGAGCCGAGGAGGATCGTCGACTTGTTGTTCGACTTCGTCACCGTGACGCCGGGTGGACCCACGGTTACATCCGTGTGGGCCGGATCGGTGACGACCTGCACACCGGAGCTGTCGAGAGTGCCAGTGTTGGCAATGTGGATGCCCGGCGACGGCACGACGCCGCCAGGGACCCGCAACACGAGAGTGACCGCGCCCGAGTCACCGGCCACGAGATTGATCGCCGTCCAGACCACGCGGGCCGGGGCGCTCAGCTGAACTCCTGTGAACTGGCTATTGGACGTGAAGGCGACGACGTCGAGTGGTCGCACGTCGCCGAACACATCCGTGAAGGTCGGGATCTGGTCGGTGATCGTCATCCCGTTGCAGTGGTCGCCTGGAATGGTGCTTGAGCAGAAGTAAGGGATCTGGTAGGTGAGGCTGTCGCCGGGAATGGCGGTCGGCTTGTCGACCGTCTTGGGCCCGGAGGGGAGTAGCGAACCCGCCGCGTGCGCCGCAGGCACGCCGATGACCAACGTGGTAGCGAGCATGAGCGTCGACGTGACCCCAATGGTCAAGAGCTTCGTCGGCCCGTGCGTCGATCGGAGTACCCGACGTCGCAGCGAGCTCCACCTCCTGGAATCGCCGACTCGCTTGAGCCGTTCCATGGTCCACCGCCCGCCGTCGCTGGATGCGTAGTACATCGCCGCCGATCCTTCAGTCATGAATGTCTCTTGCTCCCGAAATCCCATCTCGTAGTGCGGTTGCTTGTGCGCCATTCCGTACGAGATCTGCTTTAAGTGTTGAGTTGACCACATTAAGTATCAAAAGTCCAATCAACCGCAAGAACTTCACTAACACGGATGAACATGCCACTCAAAGCAGTGAACTTGTCCCTTGCCCACGGAAGTCGTGTTGCCTTGCCTCCGTTGAGAGGAGCCGCAAACCAGCGCTCAATCGGGCGACCAGCAACTGCGCGATCGGATTCGGTTGCCGGATCGAAGCGACTCCCGCCCACTGTGGTCGTCGAGACATAGGAATGAACGAACCGCCGGGCGAGAAAGATGAGGGCATGTGCCGAAAATTGTTTGACATGAAGGGGCAAAGTGGGGCAAAGTGGGGCTCAGTGGGGAGCGAAGGGGATCTGGGATGCCAGATCGGATGCCCTTCTGCTCCAGAGGCAGGCAGCACTTGAGGAGAAGGAACGACCATGTTCGTCGGACGACACGAGCGGCAGCTCGACCCCAAGGGTCGAGTCGCGCTTCCGTCCACGTATCGCGGTCGTTTTGAACCTCGCTGCTATCTCGCCTTCGGCCTTGACGGCTGCATCGATGTACTGACGGTTGACGGATTCGAGGAGGTGGCACACGAGATGTTGGAGCGGGTCAAGCGCGGCGAGGTCAGCCGATCGCAGCAACGCGCTCTCGCCGCCACCATGGTGGAAGCTCAGCTCGATGCTCAGGGTCGCTTGACTCTTGACAAGGAGTTGAGGGAATTTGCCGGACTCGATGTCGGTAGCCCGGTGACCGTCGCCGGTTCATTCGACCGGGTCGAGATCTGGAACCCGGCGACCTACGACCGACAGACCACCGAGGGTGGTGCCCTGATCAAGGGGGCCGCTCCGACGACCGAAGCCCGCCCCGGGCAATACGCGTGACGGAAGGAGTCGAGACGACCACACCGGCCACACCGGCCACACCGGCCACATCGGCAGCCAACGCCACGACCCGCAACCCCGTTCCGCCCACCCGCAGTTCTCCGGACAGCAAGATGGATAGCCCATACTCCGCCCGCTTCCATCTCGCTGACCGGGGAGACATCCCGGCAGCTTTTGCCGCCCGGAGAGCTGCAGTTGGGCGGGCCGCGGGACCGCACCCGAGAGAGATCCCCGATGACGATGCCACCTGAGGAGACTGCGTTTCAGCATGATCCGGTGATGGTCGATGTCATCGTGGACGTGTTTCGCGATGTGCCTCCAGGAATCCTGGTGGACGCCACGCTGGGCGGGGCAGGCCACGCGACTCGGCTGCTCGCGACTCGCCCCGACTGCCGCCTGCTCGGTCTCGATCGAGACTTGGTGGCACTGGCGGCGGCCGGGCCACGACTGGCCGCCTATGCCGATCGGGTGACCTTGCGTCACGCCAGGTTCGACCATCTCGCATCAATCATGACCGATCTAGCCGCGCGCCCTGACGCTGCCCCGGTGACCGGAGTGTTGTTCGATCTTGGCGTGTCGTCGCCCCAACTTGATGTCGCCGAACGCGGCTTCTCATATCGGGCCGACGGCCCGCTCGACATGCGGATGGACACCACCGAACCGTGGACCGCCGCCGACATCGTCAATGGTGGCACCGAAGCAGAACTCACTCGGATGCTCTACGACAACGCCGATGAACGCTTCGCCAACCGCATTGCCCGGGCGATCATCGCCGCTCGTCCTATTGAGTCCACGCTGCAACTTGCCGACGTGGTGCGGACCGCGATTCCCGCGCCGGCCCGCCGCAAGGGTGGACATCCGGCGAAGCGAACGTTCCAAGCCATTCGCATCGAGGTGAACCGTGAACTCTCGATCTTGGCAGCC
>JANNNL010000469.1:0-9779 GCA_031398525.1 Actinomycetes bacterium
GGTGCTGACCCCACCGCCCGCTCCCGGGCAATCGATCCCTCCGGCTCACCTCAAGATCGTCACGGTCTCATCGCTCGACTGACCCCCGCGGCGCATCGGTCGGCGGGGGCATTCATCGGCGTCAGACGTCAGGGATTCGCAACCTCAAGTGCGCCATCGGAGACCAGCTCGTCGAACTCGGCGTCGGTCATCGCCAGGATCTCGCGACAGATCTCGCGGGTGTGTTCGCCCAGCATCGGCGCCGGGGTGATCAGCGGCTCGGGCATACCCGTGGCCTCGAACGCTGCCCCTTCGAGGATGACGTCACCAAGCCCGGGCTGATCCACAACACGCGGAAAATGGCGGGCGACCGAGTGCTGATCGGCGACCAGGTCGGCCGGGTACATCATCATCCCGGCCGGTACGCCCGCCGCTTGGAGGGCGAGCATCACCTCGCGATCGGTGCGCTCCGCCGCCCACGCCGAGACGTGTGTGTCGAGCTCGTCCGCGCCCACCAATCGGCCTGCGGTCGTCTGATACGCCGGGTCGGCCGCCCACTCGGGATCGCCAAGCGCGGTGCGAAGGTTCGACCAATCGGCATCGTCGCGCACCGTGATCGTGCACCAGCGTTCCTCGCCGGAGCACTGGTACACACCCCAGGGCGCGCCGCGCTGATCACGGTTGCCCTCGGGATGCACCGATCCAGGCTCCAACGACTCCTTGAGGAACAGATCACCGAGCAGGTTGATGATGCTCTCGACCTGGGCGACCTCGACGTGGGCCCCAACGCCATCGGCTCCCGCCTCATCGGCAGCAGACCGGCCGAGCAGCGAGGCCAGGGCCCCCACGGCAACGATTCGGCCAACCGTGTGATCGGGGTGGATTGCGCCCGAGCCCGGGGGCATGCCGCCGCCGGGGAAGTTCCACAGGTGACTCATGCCCGACGCCGGGCGGGTGTTGGGGCCGTAGCCGATCCAGTCCTTCCACGGGCCCTGCGAACCCATCAACTGGCTCGACACCATCACCAGCCGCGGGTTGATCGCCTTGAGGGTCGCGTAGTCGGTACCCATGTCGGCCATCGTCCCGGTCGACGTGTTCTCGATCACCACGTCGGCCCATTCGACCAATCGCCTGAACGTCGCCAGGCCGCTCGGCACCTTGACGTTGATGCCGAGGCTCCGCTTGGTGCGACTCGACGACATGAACGACGGGCTCATCATCTGGCCCGACACCATCCGGATGAAGTCGGGGTAGGTCTTCGTCTCGACCTTGATCACATCCGCGCCGTACTCGGCGAATAGCCGCCCGGTCTCGACGCCCACTCCCCCATGGCCCATGTCGAGCACCTTCAACCCGGCGAACGGCATCGCCCGTTCACCACCGGCGGGGGCCGCCGGGCGCGGCTCGACGGCGGCGGCCATCACCTCGGCCGTGTGCTCACCAGCGGACGGGCTGCGATGGACGTAACCGACGCGCGAGCCGTTGATCTCGAAGAATCCGCTGGCCACCTTGCCGGTCACCCCGTCGGCCGCGTCGGCATCGGCGAAGGTGCCACGCTCGACGTAGTGGGGCAGGGAGGAGACTTGAGCGGGTTTGAGCACCGGGGTCATCACCACCCCCCGACGCTGCGCCTCGTCGGCCAATTCATCGGCGGTGTAGTCCTTGAACAGGTCGATGTACAGCGGATCGAGCACGTCGGCCTGTACCTGCATGCGGGCGGGCAGCGAGTCGAAATAGTCGTCTTGCACGACCCCGGGCTCCCCCAACCACGCCCTCATCGCCCGCCACTGCCGCGGGCTGAGCACGATCAACCGCACGTAACCATCGGCGCACGGATACATCGGGTACACCGGCCCCGAGCCGTAACGGATCTGATAGTAGAACCCGCCGGTCGCCGCGAGGTACGAGTAGTTGGGCACGGCCCAGTCGGTGATCTGGGCGACGGCCTGCATCACCGAGACATCGAGCAGCTGCCCCCGCCCGGTCTGGCGGCGTTGCCACAGTGCGGCGAGCGTGAAGAACGCAGCCGTCGTCGATGAGACGTCGTAGGCGAGCGAGCCGGGCGGCAGCAGCGGCGGCATCCCGAGGTTGCCGGAACGGGCGAGCATCCCGCCCATCGAGACCATCACGTCGTCGGTGGCCACGAAGTCGCGGTACGGCCCGGTCAGGCCGAAATCGGTGATCGAGGTGACCACGAGATGCCCGAGCTTGTCGGCGATCGCCGCCGCGTCGTCACTGACGTGCGAACACATCCAGACGTCGGCTCCGGCGAGGAGGATCTCGAACTCGGCCTGGCCGTCGGCGGTCGATCGATCGAGGATCACGCTGCGCTTGTTGGTGTTGCGCACGGCGAAGTACAGGCTGGTGCCATCGGGACCGTGGGGCGGCAACCGGCGCGACGACGCCCCACCCGGGGGCTCGACCTTGATCACATCGGCCCCAAGGTCGGCGAGGATGCGCGAGCTCAACTCGCCGCGCTCCTCGGTGGTGTCGATAATCCGTATGCCGGCGAGGGGCTGAGTGGTTGACATCTGCTGGATTCCCATTGGTTTCAGACCGGGTTGGATGGTTCAGACCGGGTTGGCGGCGAAGTAAGCACCGATACGCAGGGCTTGCTCGTTGGCCGATCCGAGTGAGAACTCGATCTGCTTGGCGAACGAGAAGTATCGGTGGATGAAGTACTCGAGGGCGATGCCCATGCCGCCGTGCAGGTGGACGACGGCGTGGGCGATGCGGTGCCCACCCTCTGATGCCCAGAACTTGGCGGTCTGCACGTCGACGGCGATGACGTCGGACGGCGCCCCCGACTCGACGCTGTAGATCGCCTGCCACAACGTCAGACGGATGCCTTCGACGTCGATGTAGGCATCGGCCATCCGGTGGCCAACGGCTTGGAACGTGGCGATCGGCCGGTCGAATTGAACCCGTTGCTTGGTGTAGTCCGCAGTTGCCACCAGAGCTTTCTCGGTCACTCCGAGCTGCGTCGCGCAGAGTCCGATCGTGGCCCGCTCGATCAACCGCCGGACGATCTCCGTCCCGATTTCGCTGTCACCGACCCGGGCGTCTGCACCGACGACCACCCCGTCCAGACTCACGTAGCCGTACGGCTCGTGGTTGGTCGTGTCCTGTGCGGCGATCGTCAGACCGAGGGCATCGGGGGTGACGATGAACGCCCCGACGCCCCCGTCGGCCAACGTGGCCGTGATGACCAACGCGTCGGCGATCGTCGCCGCGGGCACCGCGGTCTTGGTGCCTTCGAGACGCCAGCCGCCATCGACCGAGGTCGCCGTCGTCGTCGGATGCTCGCGGTCACGATGCCACGGCTCGGCGAGCGCTGCGGTTAACACGACTTCGCCGTCGATCGCCGGGCGGACCCACGTGTCGATCTGCTCGGCGGTGCCGTGGGTCGCCAACACATCGGCGGCCATTGCAATCGAGGCCAGGTACGGCACCGGGGCGAGGGTGCGGCCGATCTCCTGGAGCACGAGCGACTGGGCGAGCAGCCCGAGTCCGCTCCCCCCGACCGATTCGGGCAGCCCAATGCCGAGCAGGTTCGCCTTGGCCAACTCGGCGTACAACGCCCGGTCGAATCGCGGCGTACCGCCGGCTTCGAGCGCTGTCAGCGACTCGTGGGAGACCTTGTCTTCCAAGATCCGCCGGGCCAGGCCGGCGACTTCCTGCTGCTCCTCGGTGAATGAAAAGTCCATCTCGTTCTCCTCTCAGGCCGGAATCAGCGGGGGGCCCGGGGCATGCCCAGGCCGACCATGGCGATGATGTCGCGTTGCACTTCATTCGTTCCGCCGCCAAAGGTGAGGATCAGCGAGCCCCGGTAGGCCCGCTCCACGCGGCCTTTGATCACCGCTCCGGGTGAGTCGACCCGCACGAAGGCCTCGTCACCAAAACACTCCATGAGTAGGCGGTATGCCTCGGTGTAGAACTCGGTACCGAACACTTTCGTGGCCGAGGCGTCGGCCGGACTGACACCATTCTTGACCCCCCAGGCGACCTTCCAGTTGATCAGTTTGAGGAACTCGACCTTGGCGTGGACCCGGCCGAGATTGCCTTGCACCCACTCCTGATCGATGACACGCGACCCGTCGGGCAGCGTGGTGTCCTGCGCCCAGCGACGGGTTTCGTGCAGCGCGGTTTGTACTCCGGCGGGCGACACGAGGGCGACCCGTTCACGGTTGAGTTGCCCGGTGACCAGGCGCCAGCCGTCGTTCAGCCGTCCGACCAATGCTGTTGCGGGGACTCGAACGTCCTCGTAGAACGTCTGGCTGGTGGTGGCCCCCGACAGCGTGCGCACCGGGGTGAAGCTGAACCCCTTCGACGTCGTCGGCACGAGGAACACCGAGATGCCCTTGTGTTTGGCCACGTCGGGGTCAGTGCGGGCGGCGAGCCACACATAGTCGGCCGACTCGATCAGGCTGGTCCACATCTTTGATCCGTTGATCACGTACTCGTCACCGTCGCGCTCGGCGCGAGTGGTCAGCGAGGCGAGGTCGGTGCCGGCGTCGGGCTCCGAGTAGCCGATGGCGAAGTGCAGGTCGCCCGAGAGGATCTTGGGGAGGATCTCGTTCTTCTGCTCCTCGGTGCCCATCTCCATGATCGTCGGGCCGACCGTGTTCACCGTCAGCACCGGGAACGGCACACTGGCCACGGTGCACTCGTCAGAGAAGATCGCCTGCTCGATCATGGTGCGGTTCTGACCGCCGTATTGCGTGGGCCAGCCAACGCCCAGCCAACCGTCGGTGCCGAGCTGTTTGATCACCTCGCGGTAGACCGTCCCGCCGCCGCCCTCGTAGCCGCCGGCCAGCGCCTCGCGCCGCTCGGGGGTCATCAGCGTGGCGAAGTACTCCCGCAACTCGGCCCGCAGCGCCTGCTGCTCAGTGGTGAAGGCAATGTCCATCGGTGAATCCTCGTCAGCCGACGACGTCGCGAGCGAGTCCGAGCCACAGGTCGGTGCACAGGGCAAGCGATTCGGTGTCGATGCGCTCGTCGTGGCCGTGGAACCGGCTGGCGATTGCCGCCCGATCGACGGCTTGGCTGAACAACCCGGCGCCATAGACGACGGTGCCCTTACGGCGGAAGAACCGGCCATCGGTGCCGCCGACCATCAGCCCGGGGACCAGCTCCGCCTCGGGATATGCCTGTCGCACGCGGGCGCCGAGCTTGTCCCACAGCGGCGAGTCTGTGGTCGACGCGGTCGCCGATCCGCCCTGGAGCACCGAGATCGTCACCGACGTCATCAGCTCGTCGCCGATGATGCCGCGCAGCATCACGTCCACATCGTCGTTGTCAACGCCGGGAAGCGTGCGGACGTCGACATCGAGTTCCACCCGGTCGGGCACGATGTTGGTCTTCTGCCCGGCGTGGAGCACGTTGCACGAGAACGTCGTGTGTGAGCAGGCATGCAGGCGCCCGGCGACCCCCGGCGGCAGGGTGGCCAAGGTCTCCTGCACCCGGCCCGGATCGAGCAGCGACGCCTCCAACTCCGGCGGCAGTCCGCTGGTTGTGATCAGGCCGCGCCACAGGTCGTCGAGGCGGGGTGTGCCGGCATACGAGCTGATCCGCCGGACGATTTCTGCGGCCTTGACCAGGGCATTGTCGGATCGGTAGGGCATCGAACCGTGGCTTGGCGTGCCGCCGATCGTCAGTCGGCGCCAGGCCACGCCCTTTTCTTCGGTGGTCATCAGAATCGATCGGCCGTCGCCCGCCCAGAACCCACCCATCTCGGTGACCATGTAGTCGCAGGCCACCGCGTCCCAGTGGTTGTCGACGATCCACTCAGCCCCGTGGGTGCCCCCGGCCTCCTCGTCAGCAACGCCGAAGTAGATCAGGTCGCCCTTCGGCTTGAATCCGCTCAATGAGAGCTGCTTGAACGCCACCGCCATCGACGAGGTGAGGCAGAGCATGTCGAGCGCGCCGCGCCCCCACACCTCACCGCCGATCAACTCGCCCCCGAACGGATCACGCGTCCAACCCGCGGGATTGACGGGCACGACGTCGGTATGGCCCATAAAGCACAGCTTCGGGGCGTTCGGATCGGAGCCCTCGATGCGGGCGACGATCGACGTGCGGTCCCCGAACGGGGTCAACCGCTCAACGTCAAGCCCGGCCCCTTCGAGATAGGTCTGCAGCAAATCGGCGTTGCGACGCTCACCACCCGACTCGATCGTCCCGTCGTTGACGCACTCGTTGCGGATCAACTCCTGCAGCAACTCGATCGTTTGGTTGACGGCACCGTGGGCCGCAGACGTCGTTGACATAGCGGCAGCGTACGCCCGCGGTCGGCACCGAACCCGACACGGCCGCCCGGGTCGCAGCGCGCGGCGCGGAAGTGCTCAGATGTCGGCATGACGGAACCGCGCATGGTGACCAGCACCCTTGAGTTCCCGTATTCCCGCACATTGGGGCCGACCATCGGTGCCTTTGCGGCGGGGCTACGAGAGCAACGCCTCCTCGCCGCCCGAACGACCGGGGGACGGGTCTTGATGCCCCCGTTGGAGTACGACCCTGACACCGGCGACGCCACCGAACCGGAGCTGATCGAGGTCGGCCCGGGCGGCGTGGTCGAATCGTGGAGTTGGGTACCAACCCCGAGCGGACGCCAGCCCTACGACCGACCGTTCGCCTTTGCCCTGATCAAAGTGGATGGCACTGACACCGGCATGGTCCACGTGCTCACCGCCACCTCACCCGATCAGATCTCGACCGGCATGCGAGTGACACCAGTCTGGCGAGAGACCCGAACGGGCCGGATTGACGACATCGAAGGGTGGTCGGCGGCATGAGCGCCGAGGCCAAGAAGCAGGACCTGCGGATGGAGCATATGGTCTCGCTCCATTATTCCGAGGAGCTCACCCCACTGCTGTCCCGCTTCGGCGACCACCTCCTCGCCGGGCGCCTGGTCGGCCATCGCGGTTCGTCGGGCATGGTCTACATGCCGCCGAAGGGCTACGACCCGATGACCTGCGACCTGACCACCGACGCCGACGAGGTCGACGTGTCCGATCACGGCACAGTGTCGGGCTACACGATCATCACGCCGGTGCAGTACTACGGCCAGCAGGAGACCAAGCCGTTCGTCTACGCCTCGGTGCTCCTCGACGGGGCGTCGATGCCAACGGGCGGGCAGGACATCATGAACATCGACCACGCCGACATCCGGGTCGGTTTGCGCGTCAAGGCCGTCTGGCGGCCCGAGTCGGAGCGGTCGATCGCTGGCCTGTCGAACCGTGGTTGGGCCGGGCTCGACGGTGTCATCGACGGCTTCGAACCCAATGGTGAACCCGACGCCCCCGAGAAAGTGCAGGGATTCCTCTGATGGCCGCTCGTACCGACATCGCCATTGTCGCCACCGCGCAGACGCCGACGGTTCGCCGAACGACGCAGACCGAAGTGCAGATGCTCGTCCCGACCGTCAATGCGGCGCTCGCCCAAGCCGGGATCACCCGCGCCGCGGTGGGATTCACCTGCGCCGGATCGTGTGACTACCTCACCGGCGGCCCGTTCGCCTTCGTCGTCAACCTGGAAGCGGCTGGCGCATGGCCGCCGATCCGCGAGTCGCACGTCGAGATGGATGGTGCGTGGGCGATGTACGAGGCCTGGGTCCGGCTGATGCACGGTGACATCGACGTCGCCCTGGTGTTCGGCTCGGGGAAGTCGTCGCCGTCGAACCCGGCCGAGATCTGGCCGCAGCAACTCGACCCGTATTACCTGGCCACACTGGGTTTCGACCCGGTGTCGTATGCCGGCATCCAGGCTCGCCAACTACTCGACTCGGGTCGGGCTACCGAACGCGACTTCGCGGCGGCGGTCGCCCGGTCTCGGCGGGCCGCGATGGGCAACCCGAACGCCCAGCTGTCGGGTGAGTACGACGTCGATGCGTTGCTCACCGAGCCGATGTTCGCCGACCCGCTCCGCAAGCACGATCTGCCCCCGATCGGGGACGCGGCGGTTGCCGTGGTGCTCGCCCGCGGCGACAAGGCCCGGGAGTTGTGCGAACGGCCCGCCTGGATTCGCGGGATGGACCATCGTCTCGACCCCCATCAACCCGGGTTCCGCGACCTGACCACCTCACGGTCGGCCACGCTCGCCGCCCGCAAGGCTGGGTACGACGGCGGGCCGATCGACGTCGCCGAGATCTCGGCGATCTTCAGCCCGCAAGAGATCATCCTGCGCGAATCGTTGGGGCTCCCCGAGGGCACTAACGTCAACCCGTCAGGCGGGGCGCTGTGCGCCAACGCGGTGATGGCCGAGGGTCTGATCCGCGTCGCCGAGGCGGCAAACCGGATCATCGACGGCTCGGCCAA
Source organism: Actinomycetes bacterium (assembly GCA_031398525.1). Classification (GTDB taxonomy): domain Bacteria; phylum Actinomycetota; class Acidimicrobiia; order Acidimicrobiales; family Ilumatobacteraceae; genus JANMJD01. The sequence goes on from JANNNL010000469.1 coordinate 8,295, forward strand.
TCGGGCTCTCGCGCACGCCACCAACGGCCAGGGCCTACAACACAATCTCGTCGCACTGCTGGAAGGTGAGTGATGTCGGCCGAACGCTGCGCCGTGGTCGGGGTCGGCCAGACCCACCACAAGAAAGTCCGTGACGACGTCTCGATGCCGGGCCTGCTGCGCGAAGCCGCGCTACGGGCGTTGGAAGACGCCGAGTGCACGTGGTCGGACATCGACGCGATCGTGATCGGTAAGGCCCCCGATGCGTTCGAGGGCGTGATCATGCCCGAGATCTTCCTCGCCGACGCGCTCGGCGGGTCGGGCAAGCCGATGCTGCGGGTCCACACCGCCGGCTCGGTCGGCGGGTCGACGTTCATCGTCGCCTCCCACCTGATCGAGTCGGGCGTGCACGACCGGGTGCTCGCCATTTCGTGGGAGAAGCAGTCCGAAGGCAACGCCCAATGGGGTCTGGCCGGGGGCCGGTCCGGCGGCATCGGCGCGGGCGGAGCGTTCGCTCCGTGGATGCGGGCCTACATCGCCCAGTCGGGCGCGCCCGACTACATCGGGTGGATGGTCGCCGTGAAAGACCGCCTCAACGCGCTGAAGAACCCCTATGCCCACCTCAAGCTCGCCGACATCACCATCGACAAGGTGCGCGAGTCGGCGATGTTGTGGGACCCGATCCGGTTCCTCGAATCCTGCCCCTCGTCCGACGGTGCCGCCGCCGCGGTGTTGACCAACGAGGCCGGCGTCGCTCGGTCCTCCAAAAAGCCGGCATGGCTGGCGGCCTCATCCATCCGCTCCGAGCTCGGGCAGTTCCCCGGGCGCGACACGGTCAAGCCCCAGGCCGGCGTCGACTGTGCGATCGACGTCTACAAGCAGGCGGGGATCACCTCACCCCTCAAGGAAATCGACGTCGCCGAGTTGTACGTGCCGTTCAGTTGGTACGAGCCGATGTGGCTGGAAGGGCACCTGATCGCCGAGCCCGGCGAGGGTTGGAAGATGGTCGACCGGGGAGACACCGAGATGACCGGGTCGTTCCCTGTCAACCCATCGGGCGGCGTGCTCTCGTCGAACCCGATCGGCGCGTCGGGCATGCTCCGCTTCATCGAAGCCGCCAACCAGGTCCGCGGCGAATGCGGCGAGCACCAAATAGACGGCGTACGCACCTCCCTCGCCCAGGCCTACGGCGGCGCCGCCCAATACTTCGCCATGGGCATCTTCCGCGACGCCGAAGACTGAAGCCCAGTACGCATCGAACACTGACCGAGACCTACGTTGACCGCCGCCGCACACGTCGAAGGAGACCCCTATGCCTATGCCCACTGATATTGGGATTGTCGACTTGGGGATCGGGTTTCCGTTTCAGAGTATCGAGGAGAAGATGGCGACGTACGACTTCTTCCGGCCGTTGCTGAAGGATGCCCAAAGCAAGTCGGAGTTCGAGTTCCCCGTCGAGTACATCTTCAAAGACGTGCCCGACCTCATCTCGCCCGACGAGGACCG
>JANNNL010000278.1:0-9983 GCA_031398525.1 Actinomycetes bacterium
GGCAACTCGCCCGGCTGTACCCGACCCAGGTGTTCCTGACGATGTTCGGGATGCCCGTCGAGCACCGCGACATGTATCTCGGTTAGGTCGAGACGCTGTGGGCAATGTCGGTCTCGACAGGCCGACGACAGAGATGATGACCGCACGGTTGGCGCTTTTTGGCTACCTCGGCGAGTTCATCGAAGAGAAGCGCACCAACCCCGGTGACGACCTGCTCAGCCAGATCATGGCAATCGACGGTGACGAGGCGTGGACCAAGGACGAGATCCTCGGCATGTGCTTCCTGTTCACCCTCGCCGGTCTGATACGATCACCGCGGCGATCGGTTTCACGCTCTACCACCTCGCCCGTGATCCCGGCTTGCGTCAGCGTCTGCTCGATGATCCGTCGCTGATCGGCCTGACGATCGAGGAGATCCTCCGTCTCGAATCGGTCGCTCCGAACCGATGCCTCGGCTCGCACCTCGCTCGGCGCGAGTTGAGACTCCTTGTCGGGCCGGTGCGTGATGCGCGTCGTGATCGACAACGACCTGTGCACCGGCCACGCCCGTTGCACCAGCCTGACCCCGGCGCTATTCACCGACGACGAGTCTGGCTACGGCGTGGTCGTCGGCGACGGAGAAATCGGCGATGACCAGCTCGAACTCGCCAAGCGGGCGGTTTCGGCGTGCCCCGAGCGGGCCATCTCAATCGTCGAGTAACTCGGCCTACCGCGAGTCGCCGACCGCACGAGTGTGTATGGTATGCGCATGTCTCGGGTCAACATCACGGTGCCGAACGATGTTGCGTCCGAAGCTCGGCTCCTGGGATTGAACGTGTCGCGCCTTGCCACGGGTGCGCTCGTGGAGGAGATTGATCGACGTCGAAAGATTGCCGCCCTCGACGCGTACCTCGAGGAGCTGGACCTTCAATTGGGTCTCGTCCCAGCCGACGAGCAGGCCGCGGCGTCGGCATGGGCGGCACAGGTGTTCGACTCGCCGGAGATACACGCCGCTACCCCGTTGAAGCGCACGGCGTGACCCTCATTCTCGGCAGCGGCGGAGTGAGCGCACTCGCTGGTCACCGGGCCAGACTCGCTGAGCTACGACGTCGGGGCCAATGGCCACCGCAAGTCCCTACGGTGGTCTTGGTAGAGGCGCTCACGGGTGATCATCGTCGTGACTTCCATGCCAACCGGCTACTTTCGATGTGCCAGATCCGGGAGGTGAGCGAGGCTGTCGCTCGCGATGCGGCCAGGTTGCGGACGCGCACCGGCCGAGCCGACACCATCGCTGCCACCGATGCAATCGTCGCGGCATTCGCCGTCGGCGCATCCAACCCAGTGGTGCTGACCAGCGATCCCGACGACCTCGGTGCGCTCGTCGCCGGCCACGAAACGACGGTTCGAATCTCTCCCACATGAGCCGACGGTAAGAATTCTGAAGTTCTTGCAGCGGATCGCATCCGTCGGGGATGTGTGTGATTGATGGATGCAAGACTTGCCCGCGACGCATCTGATATGGCGTTTGAGGAGTTGCAGACCTCCGTCGTTTTGTTCGACCGGTTCGAAGACTTCTACCGGCGCGAGTTCCCGGGACTGCGCGCCGTCGCCCGGGCCATCTCGGGCGACGCCGACTCCGAGGATCTCGTGCAGGACACCATGTTCAAGGCCTTTGTGCAGTGGGACCGGATCAAACGGTTGGAACGCCCCGGTGGCTGGTGCCATCGGGTGCTCCTTCACGCTTGCTGGAAACTCTGGCACCGCCGGAACCGTCAGGCGCGGGCGTACGTCCGTTCCTGGACGCTACACGATGCGGCCGAATCATCGGCCGACGTCGTTGCCTTCTGGCAGGCGGTTCGACAGCTACCGACCAGACCTCGCAAAGTTGTGGCGTTGTACTACGCCGCGGACGGGCTCAACGGGAGGTATGTGAGATGAGCAACGATCAGTCACACCGCGACGACGCCAGCCGGACGCCAACCGAGGTGAGACTCGATGAACTCGGACGCCGAGCAGGAGCGGCGTATCGCAAAGATGCCCCCGAAGCGACGCTGGCCGAGTTTGAGCGTCGCCGCGATCGCCAGCGAAACATCCGCGCTGCGCTTGTGGCGGGCTCAGCGAGCGTGTTGATCGTCGCCGGTGTTTTGGTGTTCTCCAACCGCGACGGAGTGACGACCGAGCGCATCGGCTCCGATGGCTCGGCCGAGACCACCGTCGACGTTGCCCCGACGACTGTTGCATTCCCGGTCGTTCCAACCACCCCGATCGTTGAGGCGCGTCCGACCCCGTCATCGGTTTCACGGCTGCCATCGAATCCCACCCCGACGACGCTGCCGATTTCGCCGGCGGCGGAATGGTTCGCCGACTACACACCGGCGCGACGTACGGCCCAGCCGCGGGCGAGACGGTCCGAGTGGGGTGGGCCAACCTCGAAGCCGTTGACCCGTTGCAGACCGTAGGCGTCCGGGCCGCGGTTGAGTTCGCCAATGCAGAGTTGGGTGGTATCGGAGGTAGGCCAATGGAGCTGGTCGAGTGCCCGGTGACCGACGATGCTTCGGCGGCCTCGTGTGGCGACGTGATGGCTGGCGACGATCTCGTGGCGGTTCTGTCGGCGAACATCGATCAGGAAGCCTTTCTCACAAGACTTCCCGCCGACACCCCGCATTTAATCTCCTTTCACGGGAGCCCACTGAACCTACCGATCGCTCCGGGAGTCTCATTTCACTTCGATGGACTGACTCAGTTTCTGGCTGCGATCGGGCTGGTAGCGACGGTCGTTGAGCCCAAGCCGCGTTCGGTGGCCGTACTGACGTCGGGGGCAGCCGGTGCCGCTGCAGGGGCCGAGCCGTTCGCTGGGGGAACCATCGTGATCCCCGTCGAGATCGGTCCAGACATGACCGTCGACGAACTTGCCGAGCAATCGCCGTTGCTCCTGGGGCAACTGACGCCGAGGCGATCCTCATCTACGGGATCAGTCCCGGAAGCTGCGCAAATCTGTACGCCGCATTGCAGCAGGTGAGGACGGGGGCACCAGTCGTCGGTGCCGACCTCTGCTTCATGGACCCGGCGGCACAGGCCGGCTTCCGGCGGATGGGCGTCACGACGCCGATCCCACCGAACTGGTACATGTTCAGTGCCGGGTGGGACCCGACTGGTGAGAGCGACACCGGCTACGAGGCTTTCGTTCAGGCGTTCGGTCGGTACTCCGCCCAACCGGCCCGCGCCGGCGTCAACAGCGACAACGACGGATTCGCCGCCGTCGTGGCTTTGATCAAAATCCTCGATCAGGTGAGTGGTCCGGAGCTGGCGACGAACGAGGCCGTTCAGACCGCCCTGACCGGTCCGATGCTTTCCCAATTTGGCCCGATCACCTGCGGAAATGTGCAACCGTGGGGTGCTTCCGCACCGATTGCCTGCGCGGGCTATATCGGAGCGTTCACCATCGTCGACGGTCGGTGGAGGGTCATCGCCAATGGCACCAACGGCAAACTCGTTGGCATCAATGGAATCGTCGATGTCCCCTGAGAAGCGTTGCCAATGAGTCTCGGGCTGTCCACCCTCAGCCGTCGACTGAGGTTAGGCGGGACGGGCGGGCGATGACGATGCGCTGGGATGCTTCGATGAACAGGTCGGTGCGTCGCATGGCAGATAGGGGGTTGGCAGGATCGAGCAAGGCTTCGAGAGTGTCGAGATCGTCGCGGTCGAGCAGCGCCGAGAGTTGATGAAGAGTGCGTCGAACGTTACCTACGGCGAGCTTCTGGGCGTCTGCAGTCAACGGAGCGTCGAATCGAACCCTGTCGACGCGGTCGTCCATGATGATGTAGCCCGCATCGGTGATCATGGCGGCCAGATCGGCCGACGCGACGCTCGACGGAATGTGATCGCGCATTTGGCTGAACCAACCGGCTGATGCGTGTTCGACGCGATCGGCAAAGCCGGCCTTCCCGATGCCGAGATCATCGGGGAGGACCTGCATCGGGTCGGCGATCTCGGCAATCGCCAAGATGCCATGCTCGCTGAGCGATTCTCGGAGCGTGCGGAGGGCGGCGACCTCGTCACCGACATGGTGCAACGCCATCGAGGCCCAGATGAGGTCGGCCTGTCCCAAGGCTGAGACGTCGTCGAACTCGGCGAGCGCCGTGGTCACCCGGGCCGAGAGCCCGTGGGCTTGTATTCGCCGGTCGGCCCGTTCCAGCATCGCCGGAGACGAGTCGACGGCGACGACCGCGGCGGTGGGAAAGAGCCGAGCAAGCTGGCACGCCGCCACACCTGGTCCGGAGCCAACGTCGAAGATTCTGCTGGGCGCGATGCCAGCCCAGATGGGCATGACCCGCTCGGCGGTGCCAGTGACGAAGCTGAGGAGGACTTCTCCCTGCAGCTCGGTCTCCGCAGCCCACCGAGCCCACTCGGCTTCGTCGAAATGACCATGTTCGTGGCCATGTTCGTAGCCTGAGTCCGCGTGGGCATGACCATGATCGTGGCCTTGATGATCGCTCATGCCGACACGGTACGGGACAGAGTCAGCCGACTGGGACAGAGGCCTTCAGATTCGACCAGCCGCGCACGGTGGAGGTGTGGACCATCTCGCTGTTGGCCTCGTCGATCTCCCATGAGGGGAAGCGGACGAGCAGCTCTTCAAGGGCGACCCTGGCCTCCATCCGGGCCAGGGCCGCACCGACGCAGAAGTGGATGCCATGGCCGAATGAGACGTGGCTGGTGAACTTGCGGCGCACGTCGAGATGATCGGGATTGTCGTAGACCCGGTCGTCGCGCCCGGCCGAACCGGTGAGCATCGCCATCTTCGACCCGGCGGGTACGGTCTGGCCGTACAACTCGACATCCTCCATCACCAGGGGGGCCTGGATCGGTGAAGGGGCCTCGTAGCGGAGGAACTCCTCGACGGCGTTGGGGATCACCGAGGGGTCGTCGACGAGGATCTGGCGCTGATCGGGATTGCGATACAGGCTGAGTGAGGCCCAGCCGAGCAGATTGGTGACCGTCTCGTTGCCGGCGGCCGACACCAGGCTCATGTAGCGGACCAGTTCGCCGTCGTCGAGATGACGCTTCCCACCCTCGCCATCGTCGACCTCGGCATGGATGAGGTCGCTGACGATGTCGTCGGTCGGGTTGGCCCGCCGCCCCGGCAGCATCTTGGCGAAGTACTCCAACTGCTTCATCTGACCGTCGAGACCGACGTCGGTCTCGTTGCCCTCGTCGCGATGGATCGAGGTGTCGGCGAGGTGTTGCAGGTACGGCCGGTCCTCGGCCGGGACGCCGAGCAACATGCCGATGACCATCATCGGGATCTTCGCCCCATAGTCCCTGACCAGGTCGAATCCGCTCGGATCGATATTGGCCAGGAACCGCGGCACATCGTGCGAATTTCTGCCTCGAGCGCGGTGATCCGCCGGGGCAGGAACGTACGGGCGAGGATCTGGCGGTGCAGATCGTGGTCGGGCGGGTCTTCGAACAGCATGTTTTTGAACTGGGCAAAGATCTCGGGCGGCAGATCGATCATCTCGATGACCGAGCCCTTGGCCGACGAGAACGTACGCCAGTCGACCGACATGCGGTGCACGTCCTCGTGGCGGCTGACCGCCCAGAAGCCGTACTTGTCGTTGCGATACAACGGCATCTCGTCGCGCATCCGCTTCCACACGGGGTGCGGATTGGCGTCGATCGTCCGGTCGTAGGGGTCGTAGTAGATCTCGTCGTTCAAGAGGTCGGCCACTACGGGCTACTTACTGCGGGCCGTTGGGCCACTTGAGCAGCGAGGCCGCGTCGACGCGCAGCTGGATACCGGTGATATATCGGGCCTCGTCGGAGGCGAGGAACAGCACGGCGTTGGAGATGTCGACCGGCTCGACGTACGGGATCGGCATGCCCTGGAACTGGACGAATGCCGGCATCACCTCGTCGAGTGACGGGACACGGCCCTGGATGTCGGGGCGAAAGATGCCGTAGAGCTCGTCGTTGTGCAACAGGTTGGTATTGACGTTGGTCGGGTGGATGCAGTTGACCCGAATGGAGTGCGGGGCGAGCTGGCTGGCCAGCGCCTCGGTGTACTGCACGAGCACGGTCTTGGCGAAGCCATAGCCCGAGCCGCCCGGGCCGAGGGCGTTGTTGCCAACGGTGTTGGGCATCAGGCCGGCGGTTGAGCCGGTGATGATGACGGCCGACCCGGCAGTGAGGTGGGGGAGCCCGACGGCGACGGTGTTGAGCACGCCGACGAGGTCGACATCGAGAGCGTCGACGAACGCGGAGGGTTCCATGTGCTTGATCGGCAGGATGCCGGCGTTGCAGACGAGGATGTCGAGGTGGCCGAGTTCGGCGACGCCTTCGGCCACGACGGCGGCCATCTGGTCGCGGTAGCGGACGTCGGCCTTGCGGGCGACAATGCGGCGGTCGAGCGCCTCGACCTCGGCGACGACCTCGGCAAGCTCCTCGGAGGTCCCCTGCGGGTAGGCGACCGAATCCATCTGATCGCACAGGTCGATGGCGATGATGTCGGCGCCTTCTTGGGCCATGCGGATCGCATGGCTGCGACCCTGCCCTCGGGCGGCCCCGGTGATCAGCGCGACCTTGCCTTCAAGTCTTCCAGCCATGGGAAACCCCTTTCCATCTCGTGGCGTACGTCACGTCACCTTAGATGACACAGATGTCAGATTCCGCACGGGTGTCGTGGGTCAGCGCGTCAGGTGTCGATGAGGGCGCCCAGGACGCCAAGGTCCCCGAGGGAGCGGAGCAGATCGTTGAGATGCGGGCAGGTGCCCAGGCCCCGAACGCCCCGCATCATCGCCCGGATCTCGTCGGGGTGCGCCCCCACCAGGCGACCGGCACTGCCGGCGGCGTGCGGGCACTCGTTCCACGGCAGCACCCCGGGGGGTCGCGGTGGACGCTGTGATCCGGCCATCGGTGCCGAGCGTTGCGGCCAGGGTGTATTCGTGGAGGACTCGTTCGATCCCGTCGGTGTTGACGTGAGCGTCGCGGAACGTGGCGAACACCTCGAAGCCGGTGATGTCCGGGGTCACGTCGATCAGTCGGCGGCGCCGCATTCCTCCAACCGGGATGCGGGGCAGATGATGCCAGGCCAGCTCATCGCCGGTTTCCGCCGGGGGAGCCGGTGGCCCAAACGGGACGGGCATCCGCCCCGTGGCCTTGATCGAGCGGATCATCAGGCCCTCGGAACGCCAGCCCGAGCACACATCGGCCATTTGGGCGGCCGCCCCGCGTTGATCGTCGTGCCCGGCCTCGTACATCCTCGAATATCCCGAGATGACCGCGGCGACCGGCAGTTCGTCGAGGAGCGCGAACAACGGTGAACCGGTCGCCGTCGCCGGCATCGCCGGGTCGATCCGGGCCCGGAATCCCGACCCAACGATGGTGCCGACCAACTGACTGGCGTCGATCTCGCCACCGGTCGCCGTCAGCCGCCGGAGCCGATGGTCGCGACCAAGTTCGGCGATCACCGTCGCCTCGGCTCGAACCGCCGGAGACTCGCCGGTGATGAAATCGCGGCTCGCCCCAACGAGGTGGAGTTCGTCGCCGACGAAGGTGATGTCGATGTGGCTGGTCCGCCGGATCGAGCCGGGGGCGCGGGCGGGAGTGGGTTGAGGGTCGGCGATGCCGCTGGAGAACGTGACCAGCTCAGACATCGTCGCCTCGCGCTTCGCTCAGCCGGTCCCGCCGGACTCAGGTGGCCGGCCAGCCGATGGTCTTGGTCTCGAGGTAGGTCTCGAAGCCTTCGACGCCGTTCTGGCGGCCGACGCCGCTGGCCTTGTAGCCACCGAACGGGGCGTCCGCGCCGTACCACATGCCACCGTTGATCGAGATGGTGCCGGTACGGACGCGACGGGCAAAACGCATGGCCCGGTCGAGATCGCCGGCGAACACCCCGCCCGACAGGCCGTACTGCGACTCGTTGGCGATGCGCAGGGCGTCTTCATCGTCGTCGAACGGAATGACCACGAGGACCGGCCCAAAGATCTCTTCCTGAGCGATGGTCATCGAGTTGTCGACATCGGCGAACAACGTCGGCTCGACGAACCAACCCTTGGGCAGGTGCGCCGGGCGACCGCCGCCGAGGACGACCCGACCGCCTTCCTCCTGGCCCTTGGCGATGTAGCCGAGTACTCGGTCGCGCTGCTTGGCCGAGATCAGCGGGCCCATGAAGTTGCCCGGGTCCTGCGGGTCGCCGTACGGCATTCCCGACATGCCGGCGGTGGCCAGTTCGATGGCCTCGTCGTAGCGCGAGCGGGGCACGAGCAGGCGGGTCTGCATGGCGCAGCCCTGGCCGGCGTGCATGCAGACGAACCCGGCACTCGGCACCACCGTGGCGAAGTCGGCGTCGTCAAGCACGACCATGGCCGACTTGCCGCCCAGTTCGAGGAAGGTGCGCTTCATCGTTGCCGCGCCCTTTTCCTGAATGCGCTTGCCGACCACGGTTGAACCCGTGAACGAGATCATGTCGACGAGCGGCGACAAGGTCAGCTCCTCGCCGATCATGTGATCCGACGAGGTGACGACGTTGACGACTCCGGCGGGGATGTCGGTGTGCTCGGCGATCAGCCGGCCGATGCGGGTAGCGTTCCACGGCGTGTCGGGGGCCGGCTTGAGAATCGTGGTATTGCCGGTAGCGAGGACCTGGGCGAGCTTGTTGATCGTGACTTCGAACGGATAGTTCCACGGCACGATCGAGCCGACGACGCCGACGGACTCCTTGAGCACGGCGCGGTGGCTGGCGATGCCCATCACCTCGCCGTCGGGCAGATCGCGCTGCCAGGGGAATGAGTCGATCTGCTCGGCCGGGTAGCTGAGCCCTTCGGCCATCGGCCATTCGAGTTGGGCCAGATAGGTGACCATTCGCGGCGAGCCGACCTCGGCGATCAACTCCTCGCGCATCTGCTCCTTGTCGGCGACGAGCGCCTCTTGCAACTGCAGCAGGCAGCGCTTGCGGAAGGAATGGTTGGTCGCCCAGTCGGTGGCGTCGAAGGCCGTGCGGGCGGCTGAGATGGCCCGTTGCATGTCGTCGGCGTCGGCGTCGGCAACCTGGCCGAGCACCTCTTCAGTGGCCGGGTTGACGTTGTCGAACCGCTTGCCCGATGCGGCCTCGACCAGCTCACCGCCGATCAACATCCGTACTTCGCCTGTGAAACCAACCGTCTCGGTCATCGCAACCCCCGTTGTTCGCGTGCCGCCGATGGTAGTGGTCATCTGACGGTGGTGTCACCTTCCACCTTGACGGCCTCGCTTGGCGGGTTGACGGCCGGGTACGGTCCGAGTCGTGACGGAACGGTCGGCTGAGGTTGAAGTGTCCCCGGGGTTCGCCGAGGCGGTGCGTGAAGCCGTGGTCGGCCGCGAGCGCGAGCAACGCCTCGTCATCTCGGCCCTCGCCGCAGGCCGCGACCTGTTGTTGGAAGGCCCACCGGGCACGAGCAAAACGACCCTGCTGCGCACGATCACCGCCGCGTTCGGGGTACCCCTGGTGTTCGTCGAGGGCAATGCCGACCTGACGACCACCCGCCTGGTCGGCCATCACGACCCCGCCGCGGTGCTGCAGCAGGGCTTCTCGGCCGACACGTTCATCGAGGGACCGTTGGTGCGGGCGATGCGTACCGGCGGGTTTCTCTACGTCGAAGAGGTCAACCGCGCTCCGGAAGACACGCTGAATGCGCTGCTCACGGCTATTGCCGAGCGGGAATTGACCGTGCCGCGGATGGGGGTCATCGCCGCGGCCCCGGGGTTCCGGCTGGTCGCCTCGATGAACCCGTTCGACAATATCGGCACATCGCGGATCTCCTCCAGTGTCTACGACCGGCTCTGCCGGGTGGCCATTGGCTACCAATCGGCCGATGACGAGGTCGAGATCGTCCGGCGCCGAACCGAGGCGGCCCCGTCGGTGATTGCCGATGCGGTGGCCCTCACCCGGCTGACTCGGATACATCCGCTCGTTCGTCAGGGCTCGAGCGTGCGCGGCGCGATCGACCTGTCGCTCGTCGCCGAAC
>JANNNL010000584.1:0-3723 GCA_031398525.1 Actinomycetes bacterium
CGACGCCGACGCCCGCCGCCAACATCACTCCGGGTCCGATGGTGAACCCGCCCAGCCAGATCAACGGCTGGAGAATGAGCGGGCGATCGGCCCATTGGAACGACGGTGGGGAGGTCAGGTTCTTCAGTTCGCGGGCCCGGCGGAGATCGTCGGCAAACGGTCTGGAGATACTGATGCCGAGGCCATTGAACGCGCTGGGATTGAACACCCGAAAGGCCACCGCAGCACCGAGCAGTACCGCGGCCAATCTCACGAAGTCGCTGCGTCGCCGGTGACGCGCCAGCAATGCGACGCAGCCGGCAACGGTGACGGCCATGAGGCTGGCCCCGGTCAGCTTCACGGCTACGGCGAGGCCGGCGGCGGCTCCGGCGAGGAGCCCCCCGGTTGCGGCGCGGCGAGCGTCGGCTCCGCGGTCGAGTCGGAGCGCGAAGAGCACGGTCAGCGCGCTCGCCAATCCCAGCAGGGGTTCGGACCCGAGGAAGTGGGCGTACTGAATGGCGATCACTGACGCGGCGTACAGCGCGGCCGCAGCGACGCCGGCGGTGCGCCCGCCAAGTCGTCGTCCGATCAGCGCGATGACGACGATGGTGATGGTGTCGAAGATCGCCCCGAGCAGTCGCCCGACGAGGTCGACGCTGAATCGATCATCGAACCGGGGGGTGCCGGCGTCATCGATCAGTGGAATCCCGACTGCGTCGAGTCCGTGGGCAATGGCGTTCGCCGGTTCAACGCCGTCGACTACGCCGTCGTGCAACCATCCCGAGACCCCTCGGGCCAGCGACAAGGGAAGTGGGCCGTAGAGGAATGACTCGGTGCCGCGATACGGATTTGCCGGGGACCGCTGCCCGTCGAGCCAGTCGAGGGCCGGACCTACGATGGTGCCGTGCTGCGGCGGTGCCGGAGCCCGGGCGAGAGCGTCGGCGGTCAACGACCAGAAGCGCTCGTCGGGATGCAGGTGCTGACGCTGGTCGAAGTCGATGTTCCACAGCCGAGCCGTCGACCCCGCCAGGGCGCAGACGATCACCAATGGCCAAAAGGCCCGCTTCACCGTCGCGCCGCCGGCTCAGCGCGGCCCATAGCGAGGTACCGATCGGCGACTGAAGTTCAGGGTTTCGATCGCGCTCGTGGCGACGGCGGCAGCCAGCCGCCTCGGATGCAGAGTCGACTTGCCGTGGCGGCGGGGAAGATGCGTCGTCTCGATCTCGGCGATCCGTGCCCTCGTGCGGTGGGCCCCAAGGACAACCATGATCGACGGAGCGAAGGTGGTCTCGGGAATCGACGGTCGCAGATGTTCGTACAGATCGCGACGGATCAGCTTGAACGGGACGTTGGCATCGCGCACCCAGTGCCGGGCGAGGACCGAGACCACCGCGCGGGTGAGGCGGGTCAGTATGAGTCGGTGCAGCGGGTCATGGCGAGTAACCCGCATCCCGAGGACCAGGTCGTTGTCGTGCCGGCGGGCCCAGAGCATGGAGAACTCCGCCACGTCGACCTGGCCATCACTGTCGAGGTGGAAAATCCATTCACCCGTCGATGTGTCCATTGCCCGCCGCGTCGTGCGGCCATGCCCCACGTTGACCTCGTTCTCCAGCACTCGGATTCGGGGGTCGCGGCCGGCAAGGCGCTGCAACACGGCCAGTGTCTGATCGGTGGAGTGGTCGTCGACGACCACCAGTTCGCTCCCCGGGACCTCATCGAGGATGTGGCGAACGACATCGGCGACGACATCGGCGACACCGGTCGCCTCGTTGTAGACGGGCATCACGACCGACAACGCGTGGCTCACAGGCACCAGGCCTGTTCCGGTGTCCCATCGATCAGCAACCGCGCCGCGTCGACGCCCATCTTGACAGCGTGGTCCATGTTGCCGAGCTCATAGCGCCACGCTCCGAATCGGCCCCGGGCGAGAATGCCCAAATCCATCAGGAACGGTTGGATCGTCCGCAAGGCGGCGTCACGCCCGAGTGTCGGCACCGGATAACCGTACGGGATGTGATCAACGTGAACGCTCGCCACGGCGGCGGACTCAGGAACGAGGCCGAGGCTGCGAAGGGCTGAGTCGACCCGGTCTGCTATTCCGTCCGGGTCGAGTGGTCGCCACGGCGAACTGGCGATCTCGGTCATCCAGCTGCTGTAGCGGTCGACGCGGCCGTCGGGGACGTTGCGTGCTGCGTACTTGGCGAAGTTGGTGGCGCGATAGAAGGGCACCGCAGGATCGGGAAAGTACAGCCAGGATCGATCGTCGGTGAGCGGTGCTTCGTAGCCGATCCCGACCACGGTGACGCTGTTGTGGACGAGGTCGGCGGCTGCCGATTTGACTGCGTCGGGTGCTGCGTCGAGGACCCCGACCAGCAGGTCGAGCGGACCGGTCCAGACCAGGTGCTCGTACTTAATCGGCTCACCTGTGGACGTGTGAACGACTCGCCGCTGGGCATCGACCGAGACCACCTCAACGCCATAGCGGATGTGTTCGGAGATTGGTTCGGCCGCCCGACGATAAATCTCACCGGTACCACCTTGCGACGGGAAGGTGAACATGTTGTTGGGGCCCCAACTGACGTCATCGACCCCGCGGATCACGGAGCGCAAGGCATGGCGCCAGTCGACCGTGCTGACCCGTTCGGCGATCCACCGTGAGCTCATGATCGACGCCGAGTGGGCCCACACCTTCTCGTTGTACGGACGCATGAACTGCTCGACGATGCCGTCGCCGAACGTCGCCCGCATCCAGCTGCCGAAATCGAGCTCACATGTCGGATCAATCGCCGCGCGATCACCGTGCTGGGCGCTGATCATGCCGATCAGTGCCTCTTCGGCCATCGCCGGGGCGAGTCGATGCAGGTTGTTCTGCATCGGATACGGCACCCACTCGCCACCCACATGGACGAACGACGACCGGTCGTGGTGCTCGACGTCGTCTCCCATGACCTCGGCGAGCAGACGGTCGAACTCGCCGTAGTGCGAGAAGACGACATGGCCGCCACGGTCCCACGTAAATCCTTGGGGGTCAACGATGGATGCGGCCAAACCCCCAGGTCCAACCGCAGATTCGAGGACGACTGCGTCATGGTGATCAACCTGCAGTAACTCCCGCGCACACGCCAGACCGCACGGACCTCCACCGACGACCACGACCTGTCCCCGCACGGGATCATGGTAACACTCGTCGTCGACGGGACTTTCGATGTGGTATAGGATCATGATCGCGTCCTCTCAAGCGGAAGGTTGGCGGATGAAAAAGAAAATCACGTATGTCGCTTTCGTGGTGGCGCTGGTCTTCGCGTTTACCGCGGTCGCCAACTACAACAATCGTCCGCCCGCCGCGTCGGCTCTGACAAGCAGCAACGACGACGACGACGATCCGACACCGTCTCCGTGTCCGACATCGACGCCCACGGCGACTGCTATCCCGAGTCCGACGAATACGCCGGACGGGGTGCCGACCAACACGCCGACGAACACCCCCACCAACACGCCGACGAACTCCCCCACGAACACACCCACGAACACGCCGACGAACACGCCGACGAATACGCCGACGAACACGCCGACCGCGACGCCGCTGCCGGAAAACCTCCGGCGCATGACGGGTGGCGGCAGCATCTTCCGCCGGCGCATTCCAGGCCGCGGCGCAGGCCGGCATTCCGGTGGTGCCCGTGGCGCTGCGCGGCATCCGCTCGGTGCTGCGCGACGGTACCTGGTACCTGCGCCGTGCCGCGGTTT
>JANNNL010000632.1:0-6421 GCA_031398525.1 Actinomycetes bacterium
TTCGGCATCGTGTTCGTCGAGGCGGCCGCTGCGGGTGTCGCGCAGATTGCCGGGCGTAGTGGGGGAGCGCACGAGGCGGTCGCCCATGGCGAGACCGGTCTGATCGTCGACAACCCCACCGATGTCGCCGCGGTGGCCGAGGCACTGCGTCAACTGCTCGACGATGAGTCGCTGCGTCACCGCATGGGCGTGGCCGCCCGACAACGGGCGATCAGCGAGTTCTCGTACGACGTCTTGGCCGAACGCCTGGGTCGTGCGTTGAAAGCGCTGCCATGATGGACGCCGTGAGCGAAGAAGCCCCTCAGCCGACTGCCAGCGCGTCCGGCTCGTTCGGCGACAACGTCGTGCGCCTCGACGTCGTCGGCACCGTCATCTTTGCATTGATGAGCGGGCTCGGCGTGGCAGTCACAGAGCTCCGGATCCCGGCCGCGGTGGTCTCGGTGGTGCTGTTCGCCATCGGCATAGCGACGTTCATCTGGTCGTACATTTCGGCGCTCGAACGTAGTCGCACCGACGAACTCGGGGTGGCCAACCTGTACCTGCTCACCGGACCAACGGCGACCAAGCCGGTCAAGCGGGCGATGATGGGTTCGTTATATCTGCAGGTTGCAGTGTGCATTGCCACCGCAGCGGTTGGCTTTTCCCAGCTCAGCGGCACCGAGGCCAATCCATTGGCCTTCGGAATGCTCGTGCCGATGTTCGGACTCGGGTTGAACGGACTGTGGGCGTCCCGCCTTGGTACGTTCGGTCCACGTATCCTGATCCCTACGGGCAAAAGTACCGCCCGCCGGCCCGCCCCCGACCCGGAGCAGACGTCACCCCATGACTGAATCCGCCAGCCAGACCATCACCATCGCTGCGACGCCCGAGCGCTGCCTCGAGGTTGTCGTCGATTTTCCGAGCTATCCCGATTGGGCCAAGGACGTCAAAGAGGCGACCGTGCTCAGCCGCGACGGCGACGGCCGTGCCACCGAGGTGGAGTTCCGTGCCTCGGCACTTGGCCGCAGCACCCACTACACCCTGGCCTATGACTACTGCGAGGCGCCCACCGGCGTTGCCTGGTCGATGGTCAAGGGCGACATCATGCGGGCGATCGACGGTGCCTATCACTTCTCGGCCAACCCGGCGGGCGGTACCGACGTGCGCTACGACCTGTCGATCGAACTGGTCGTTCCGCTCCCGGCGTTCGTCAAGCGACGCGCCGAGGTACGTATCTTGAACACGATTCGAGAGTTGAAGACCCGGGCCGAATCGTGAGTCTGCGCGCCGGTATCGATGTCGGCGGCACCAAATGTCTCGGCGTCGTTGTCGACGATGACGGCACGGTCGTTCGCCAAGCCCGCCGTCCGACTCCCAAAGGCCCCGACGCGATCATTGCCACCCTCGTCAAGGTTGCCAGCGAACTGGCCCCGTTCGATTCGATCGGAGTCGGCGTGCCCGGCCTGATCACCCGTTCCGGCGTCATCCGCGCCTCGCCGAACCTCTTCGATATCGCCGAGTTCGAGGTCGGTCCATGGCTGTCTCGCGAGCTCGGCTATGACGTCGCCGTCGACAACGACGCCACCTGCGCTGCGGCTGCCGAGTGGAAGTTCGGGGCGGCCAAAGGTGTTGACGACATGGTGATGGTCACGCTTGGAACCGGTATCGGTGGGGGCATCATCGCCGGTGGGGCCCTGCAACGCGGCGCCAACGGCTTCGCCGGCGAGATTGGTCACATGGTCGTCGACCCCGACGGGCCGCCGTGCCCATGTGGCCGCCGCGGCTGTTGGGAGCGCTATGCCTCGGGCAGCGGGTTGGCTCGCCTGGCCCGCGAGGCCGCCGTTGGCCGCCGTGTCAACCGTGTCGTGCAACTCGCCGGCGGTGATCCCGACCTGGTGCGCGGCGAGCACGTGCAGGCTGCAGCGCGCGAGGGCGATGCCGACGCCATCGAGGTGATCGACATCTTCGGCCGCTGGGTGGCCCTCGGGCTGGTCAATCTGACCAACTTCATCGACCCCGCGATGTTCGTTCTGGGTGGTGGCCTCGCTGCGTCGCACGACCTGTACATCGGCCCGATCGAGAAGTGGTTCGACCAGTTGATCTACTCACCCGATCTGCGGCCGAAACCGGCGCTCACCTTCGCCACCCTTGGCGAACGAGCTGGTGCAGTTGGTGCCGCGCTGATGGCCGACCTGCACTGACGCCCGCCCAGCGGGCCGTGGGCTCAACATCCGAGCGAATCGACCGGCGGTGCGCTCGGCGTCGCCGGAATCAATGCCGCAATCTCGTCCGCGCGGACGGCGTATCCGATGCCCTGCTTGTTCGACATGGCAAACATCATGCCGATCACGTCTCCCGTCGGACCAACGACGGCGGCCCCGGAGTCGCCGTGGCGAATCGTCACGCCGGTCAGGGCCAGACCATGGCGTTTGTAGTACGTGTCATCGAGGGGTTCCTCGAAGTTGATCGTCAACACCCGCTGCACCTCCCCGGCGAGCAGCAGCGGCCGGTCGTCGCGGCGCACGGTCACGGTGGTCGCGTCACCGACCAACCCATTGGCCAGCTTGACTGCGCGCCCCGTACCGAAATCGGCGGCGGGCGACCGCGGGCGAAGGACCGCCACATCGCTGCGGAGATCAATCGCCACGAGCGTGGCGGGGGCTCCGTCGATGTCGAATGACGTGGCGCCCCTCGTGGCGTGGGCCGCGGTGATCACCCAGCCGCCGTCGATGGCAAAGCCGGTCGAGACGACCGGAACCAACTTGCAACCGTACGAGTTCACCCGCCACGGGAACACGGGGTCGGGTGGACCCACCGGCGCAACCGAGCCGCCACAGATCCCCGAGATCAGCCCCACCGCCACGATCGCGCCGATGTACCTCACGCGGAACGGGGGGCCGAGGTGCTGCGCCGGGTCACCAGTCGGGGCACAGTCAACGTCACCGTCGGCTCGTCGCGTATGCCCTCGGATCGCTGGCGCAGGACACTCATCGCCTGGTGGCCCATCTCGGGGCATGACTGATCGACGGTGGTCAGGGCGATGTGGCGGAGCCCGGCCAGCGACGTGTTGTCGAAACCGACAAGCGAGACGTCGTTGGGCACCTGCACGCCGGCTTCCTCCAGTGTCGTCATCAGGCCGATTGCGACCAGATCGTTGGCGGCGAACACCGCCGTCGGCAAACTCGGCCGGGCGAGCAGTTCACGCGCCGCCGCAACCCCGGCTGATTCGGTGAAGTCACCGGGGATGATGTCGACCGGGCCGATACCGACAGCGGCGGCCGCCTCGACGACGCCTCGTCGGCGCGCCAGGGCCCCTGCCCCCCGTCCCCCGTCGATATGCGTCAACGAACGATGCCCCAGGGCATGGAGATGGCGGACGACCAGGTTGGCGCCGGCAACCTCATCGGTCATCACCGAGTCGCAATTGGGGCCGGCCACGTCGCGACCGACGACGACGATCGGGGTGAACGCCGCCGCATCGAGGATCAGATTGGTGTCGAGCCGGGGGCTGGCCAAAATCATCCCGTCGACGCGCTGCCCGAGCATCGTTTCGATCGCGGCGTGCTCGCCGGCGTCGCGTTGGCGGCTGACCGTGAGCACAAGTCGAAGTCCCATCTCGCCGGCGGCCATTTCGACGCCGTCGTAGACCCCGGCGAAAAACGGGTTGTGCAGGTCGTTGAGCAGCACTCCTACGGTGCCACTGCGGCGGCTGGCCAGGTCTCGGGCGATGGCGTTGGGGCGGTAGCCAAGCTGCTTGGCGGCATCGAGTACTCGTTCGCGTCGTTCGGCCGAAACCTTCGGCGAGTCGCGAAACACCAACGAGACCAGGGCCCGTGACACCCCGGCCGCCACGGCGACGTCGTCCATTGTCGGCAGGTCGCCCAGTCCATTGGTTCTTGACACTGCCCCTCCTGCTCACGAAAGATATATCATCGTTAGAGCGCTCTAATCTCCCTGACCAGCAGAGAACGCTGATGTCACGAGCGCCCTACGCCCAGGAGGCCCGTTGTGAGCATTGTCCGAACCACCCCCATCGATCGACTCGCGGGGGCCCCAATCTCGTGGGGAGTCTGCGAGGTCCCAGGTTGGGGTCTCATGATGGAGCCGCGCCGCGTGCTCTCGGAGATGAAGTCGGTCGGCATGCTGTCCACCGAATTGGGTTCGCCCGGCTTCTTCCCCGACGATGTTGGCGAGATTCGCGACCTACTGGCCGAGTTCGAGATCGGCATGATCGGTGGATTCGTTCCTCTTGTGCTCCACAACTCGGCCGTCGCGAGTCGCGCCCGCTCCGAGGCGAGACGGTGGGCCAAGCTGTTGCAGGCTGTCGGTGGTGAGCATTTCATCACCGCCGTCGTCGTGACCGAGGACTGGGCACCGCGTTACGAAATTGACGCTGACGAACTGGCCCATCTGGCCAAAATGCTCAACGAAGTCGACCAGATTGCCGCCGATCATGGCCTCAGCCAAGTGATCCACCCGCATGTCGGGACGGTGGTCGAGCAGGCCGACGACTTTCGCCGCGTGCTCGAGGCGACGACCGCGAGCTGGTGCCTCGATACCGGCCATTTGGCCATCGGTGGGCTTGATCCGGTCGACTTCGCCCGCGATTACGCGGAGCGGGTCGGGCTGGTCCACCTGAAGGACATGAACAACGAAATTGCTGCTCGCCATCTCGCCGGAGAGTTCACGCTGATGGAGGCGGTGCAACACGGCCTGTTCCGCCCACTCGGTCAGGGGGATGTCGATCTCGACGCCGTGGTGTCGCTGCTGGAACGCGCTGGGTATGACGGCTGGTACGTGCTGGAGCAGGATCAAGCAATTTCAGAGATTCCTGCACTAGGGTCTGGGCCGATTGACGAGGTTCGTACGAGCGTCGCCTATCTCCGGGCGCTGTCGGAAGGCCTCTAGGCTTCCGGTGTTGCACGGGATACCACACACATCAACAAGGGGGAACACAGTTCCATGAAGATCAAGCGCATTGCCGCTCTGGTCGCGGTTGCCGGCTTTGCCGCGTCCGCGTGCGGAAGCAGCAGCCCCACCACCACCACCGAGGCCGCTCCGGCCGGCGACGCCACTACCGCAGCTCCGGCTCCGGCAGTGACCGAGGCCGCTCCTGAGGCGACCGAGGCCGCAACCGAGGCCACCGATCCGGCACCGGAGCCCACCGACGCCGCCACCGTCACTCAGGGCGGCGACATCGAGATCGCCGTTATCACCCACTCCGACGGTGGCGTGTTCTGGTCGGTGTTCGAGAAGGGTGCCGAGGATGCCGGTAAGGCTCTTGGCGTCACCGTTCGCATCGAGCAGGGCAACAACAACGGCGCCACCCAGGCGTCGATGATTGACCAGGCCGTCGCCGACGGTGTGCAGGGCCTTGCGGTCTCGCTCGCCGATCCCGACGCACTGAAGGATTCCGTTGCGGCCGCTGCCGACGCGGGCATCCCGATCGTCACCACCAACTCGGGCTCGACCCTGTACAAGGACTTCGGTGCATTCACCCACATTGGTCAGGACGAGTTCCAGGCCGGCCAGGGTGCCGGCGAGAAGTTCAACGCCGCCGGCGTCAAGAAGGTCCTCTGCGCCAAGCAGGAGCAGACCAACGTCGGCCTCGATGCCCGCTGTGACGGTCTGAAGGACACCTTCACGGGCGAAGTCGTCGCCGAGTTCGTCGAACTCGACGCGGACCTCGCCAAGCAGCAGGCTGCCCTCAAGGCCAAGTTGGATGCCGACCCGGCATTCGACGGCGTCTTCGGCGTCGGCCCGAACATCGCCCACAGCGCCGCTGGCGCTGCGGCCGAGCTCGGTCGTGAGCTGACCATCGGTGGCGTCGACCTGTCCGAGGCCCTCCTTGAGGATATTGCTTCGGGCGCGGTGGCCTTCACCATCGACCAGCAGCAGTACCTGCAGGGTTACGTGTCGGTAGTTGCGCTGTTCCTCAACATCACCAACGCCAACACTCTCGGCGGCGGCTTGCCGATCGCCACGGGCCCGGGCTTCGTGACGAAGGACAACGCCGACGCCGTGAAGGCGCTCGTCGCCGCCGGCACCCGCTGAGCGACACCACCATGTAATCGATGGAGGCGTCGAAGGACGCCTCCATCAATCGTGAACGTCGGCCGGGGTGTAATCTGCCCCGGCCGACGTTTTTGTTTGAACGCATCAACATCAAGTCTTTGGGGGACGGGCGCACGTGAACACCACCGCGCAAGCCGAGCAGTCGGCAGGTATGGACGAACGAATCTCGCATCGGGGGGCCAATGCGAAGATGGCTGATCTCACCCGAGATCGGTGCATTGATTGGAACGGTGCTGGTCTGGACATTCTTCTGGGGCGTCGGCCGCACGTTCGGCGAGGCCGACACGACGCTGAACTGGCTCGATGTCGCCGCCCCGTTTGGCATCATGGCGACGGCCGTTGCCTTATTGATGATCGGCGGCGAGTT
>JANNNL010000662.1:0-2244 GCA_031398525.1 Actinomycetes bacterium
GGCCTGCGCCCGGTCGTACGACGGGGCTCCGTCGTCGCTCAGCGCCAGCAGCACCACGCACGTCACGCCACGCCGGGTCATCGCCGCGATCCGCCGGGGAAGTTCGTCGCGCACCCCGCCTTCGTGCAAGTCGGTGAGCAGAATGAGTACCGACTGCGACGGTCGCTGAATCAGCCGATCGCAGTACGCAACGGCCCCGGCGATGTCGGTTCCACCGCCCATCTGCACCCCGAACAACACATCGACGGGATCGCCGAGCCGGTCGGTCAAGTCGGCGACGCCGGTATCGAAGGCAACCACTGACGTCTTGAGCGTGCGGATCGAGGCCAGCACCGAGCCATAGACCCCGGCGTAGACCACCGACGAGGTCATCGAGCCGCTCTGATCGATCGCCAACACGATCTCACGCTCGACCATCGCCTGCCGGCGGCCATAGCCGATCAGCCGTTCAGGAACGATCGTGCGGTATTCGGGCTGGTAGTGCTTCAGATTGGCGTGGATCGTACGGTTCCAATCGACATCGGCCGGGCGTGGCCGACGCACTCGACGCGCCCGGCTGAGCGCCCCGCTGACGGCCTGACGGGTGTGATCGGCGATGCGGGACTCAACGTCGCGGGTCACCCGACCAACCACCTCACGGGCGGTGGCCCGGGCCGTCTCGGGGATCAGATGCTTCAGTTCCAACAGCGTGGCAACCAGGTGAATGTCGGGCTCAAGCGAGGCCAGGGTTTCGGGCTCGAGCAGCAACCGCTTCAACCCGAAGCGGTCGATGGCGTCGCGCTGCATCACGTGCACAACACTCGCCGGAAAGTACCGGCGGATGTCGCCCAACCATCGGTTGACGACCGGGGCCGACGAGCCGAGGCCGCCCTGTCGTCGACTGCTGCTGTGATTGGCCGGCGGATGGTCGTAGACCGCGGCAAGTGCTGCGTCGATGCGGACGTCGTCACCCCCAAGGCGAGCCCCGGTGCCGTCGTCGGCCCCTCCGAGCACCATTCGCCACCGCCGGAGCCGTTCGGTGTCGGTCACCCGGTTCATACCGTCGCCTCCATCCGTACCCCGAGGAGCTGAGCCATGGTGGCCAGCCCCGCAGCTACCCGACCCTCATCGAGGTCCCAACCGAAGGGGGCCGCCGCACGACCGTCGCCGCGCCCTGAGACCAGCTCGCCCAGGTGACGGCGCTCACCGGCTTCGAAGGCGGCAAAGGTACGCCGGAGTAGGGCGACGACGTCGTCGAACGTGTCGACCGGCAAGGTGGCCAACCAGCCGTCGATCAACCCGAGTAATCCGGCGTCATGGATCAACACGGTGCCCGCACCGGCGAGGAATCCATCGACGAACGCGGCCCCGTCACGGGCCGGCGTGCCATACGACAGCGCCCGTGACAGCGCCCCGGCCACCTCGTCGACCTCGATCGCATCGGCGTCTGCGAGCAGCCGAACCGCCCGGCCGACCAGGACCCCGTTGATCGACGAACCGGTCGCCATCTCAATCAGCGCCCGCTGCCAGGCCCCGGTACGCGCCGGGTGATCGACGAGGGCGAGGGCTCCCTGGGTCGCCGTCAACCGGTCGGCCATTGCTGCGGCCATGTCGTCGTCGAGCGACCGACACGCGGCGGTCAGGCCAACGCAGGCCCGTTCGGCCACTCCATCGAACAGTTCGGCGAGCCCCGCGGCGTCGGTGCCGCGCACATCGCCGTACCTGCGGATGCGAGCCAGCGGCCCGAGGACATCGAGCAGGCCCCCGACGTCGACGTGTTGGGCGGCGTGACCCGAGATGCGATCGAGGAGCGGCGGGAGGCTGTCGGGAAGGTGGGCCAGCAGCGCCAATTCGGCCAGTGCGACCAGGTCGGCAAGCACATTGGTCGACCCAGCTCGATCGAGCAGCCGGGCGTGAGCGGCCCGCTCGATCGTCGTGCCGTAGGCGCTCATCTCGATCAGGCGAACCGACATTTCCGGTTCCCACGTCAGCCGCCAACTTTCCCGAAACGACCCGGAGCTTCCCCGACCGTCGTCGGGCTGCCCCCAGGCGACGCCGATGATCCACAGGCGGTGGAGCAGCTGCGAGCGGCTGCGGCCGAGCGGCAGTCGAAGGTCGAGTTCGAGGGTACGGGCCTCTGCGGTTGGTTTGAGCCGCACTCGCCGCTGCTCGGCGGCCAGGTCCCGAGCGAGCGGCACCATCGGCGCATGGCTGGGCACGCGGCCGAGATCGTCACCGACGACTAGGTGGTCGTGGATGAGGTCG
>JANNNL010000665.1:0-15829 GCA_031398525.1 Actinomycetes bacterium
CCGTCGTCGGCACGATCGGCAGACGGTCGGATACGACCATGGCGAACCAGCCGTCGTCCTTCATCCCGAGATCGGCTTTGTCATCGATGTCGACTTGCCGGACGTGGGCCGACAGCCGGGCCGTCTCGAGGTCGGGCACGAAGGAGTTGAACGTCGACGCCGAAAGCTCGATCGCCCGCACGCTGATCGTCGCAGGGTTCTCCCAGGAGCTGAGGGCCAGCGTCGGCCCGATGATCGTCGCCTCGCTCCCCGACGCGTCGGTCGGTTGCAGCATTCCGGTCAACGGCATTTCCGCCGACCCCGACGGATCGCGCCGCGCCGGTGGCACCAGAGTTGGGAAATGGCTGGTCACGAGCTGGTCGGGGGTCAGTACCAGCAGTGCCATCCACGGCACGGAGCGGTCGACGCCGGTGAGCGGGTGCTCCCACGGCAAGGCCCGCTTGTTGAGCACGATGTGGGCCAGTCGGTGGCCGTAGGTGCCACTACTCCCGGCCGGTGGGAAGGTGGCGTGGATCTCGGTCGGGTTGAGGGTGAAGCGCGAGCCTTGGATGATGAACGTCTGCGTGGCGGGATACGTGGTTGAGGGCACCGGCGGCTGGGCGACGACATCCTTGGCGGGCGTGCCACCGCCGACCGTGTGTCTCGCGGTGACGGTGTACCGCCCCGGCGGTGCGGCGGGGATGAAGTTGTCGAGGAAGGCGATCGTTCCCGGTGGCAGTCCGCTCGGGGTCGAGTCGTCGCTCCCCCCATCGGGTGTCGGGGTCGGGTCGGCTGTCGGCGTCGAGTCGGTCACTGCACACCAGCCAGGATCGGGGCTCCGATGAGCGGGTTGGCGCCGTACGTTCCCGTCGGATTGGCGGCGAGGAGATCGAGCGGTCCGTCGATGCCCGGATCGACGCCGATCCGACGCAGCGCCGCGAACAGCGCGGCCCTCGCCGGCGCGGCGGTGGTCGCGATCGTGGTGGCGATACGGTCGAGCGCGTCGTCGTCGGCCGTGGGCGCTGGTCCACCTGTCGGTGCGGCGACCGCGTTGATCGGCAACGCGGCGGGGGCTTCGTTGATCGGGAAGTAGGTGAACGCGGTGGCGATGTCGATCGCCCCGGTCGTCACCGGCGTGGGCGGCCGCGGCGCCACCCCCGTCAGGCCGATGGCCATGCCGGGGATCGACGTCGGCTCGACGACCTTCGCCGGTGGCGCACCCGGCCCCCACACCGCCTCGGGCAGGTCCTGCGTCGCCGCGGCGTGGATCCAGTCGTGGGCGAGATCGACCGAGCCGGCGTGCCCATCGACCTCGGCGGTCATCGACACGGTCTGCGCCGACGACATGCCTTCGAGTCCCATCGGGCGGAACGACACGGCCGGAGCGGCGTAGTCGACGTTGGTGGCACCGGTGACGGTCACCGTGGCGGCGGGGATCGCACTGTGGACGGAGAACACGAAGTGGTCGGGTCGCACCACCCAGGTCGTCGTGCCGTCGGCTTCGTCGATCGTGCCCGTCACCCCACCGTTGGCGACCACCTTGATCACGTTCTGGCGGACCGGCCGTTTGGCGTCGGCCGGGCTCGGCGCCGGGAGCGTGGCCTGGAAGTCGGGCCAACCGAGCGTCGGGGCGATCGCATCCTGTGGTCGGCCGAAGCTGATCGTGAACGAGATGATCAGCAGGTGGATCGTCACCGTGCCACCGGTCGGCGGCCCCCACACCGTCACGTTGCACCCGAGCTCCAACGTGATGGTCACGTTGATGAACAGGAACTTGAGGTGCAGCGAGATGCCGATATCGACGGCGATGTGGGCGAGGAGATGGAACGGCGCCCAGCCGATCACCACGTCGAACTGAGCGATGAACCAGGCGCGAATCGGCCCGGCATGGAACATCAGGTCGAGGCCACCGCCGGTCATCACCTGCGATGGTGTCAGTGCGAAGTAGCCGCCACCCTTGATCGTGACGGTGTCGCTGACCACCCAGTTGAACCCAACGATGGGAATGTCGGGGTAGTAGTCGGGTCGCATCGGGGCGACGAATCCCGAGTAATACCCGCCAATGGTGAGCACGAACTGCCCGGCGTGTGCATTGTTGCCGTACCACAGGAAGAAGGCGAACCCACCGGTGATGTGGCAGGCCTCGGCCAGCAGGTACGACCCCGCAGTGAGCACCGCGGAGGCGCCGAAGAAGCCCTCGTCCGGCTTGATCACTATCTCGATACCCATCTCGATCGAGATGAAGGCATGACCCTCGGGTGGCAATTTCAGCTTGGACAACCCGAGCAGGGCGATCTCCAGTTCGGCACCGAACTCGACCACGATCAGGGCGACGCTCTCGACCAACTCGAACGACGTGAACCGCACACCGGCGGCGAGCCAGTACTGGCCCTGGCGCGGCCGGATGCTCTCCCCGATCGCCGCCAGCCCCTTCTTCGGATCGCTGACGGCGAGGAAGGCCGGATCGTCGAGCCCGGCGACGAGTGGGAAGGTGGTCACCGCATCGAACGCCGGGATGATCAGCTCGCTGTTGTACCCGAACCCGGCGGCCGCGGCGGTGACGAAGAAGTACGGCGGGATCCCCCCGAGCGGGGCGTCGACGACGGCGAAGATGAACATCGTCGTGTACTCGCCGGCGGGGGTGGTGACGTGGCCGTACTCGCCGAGGGCGGCGAGCCCGAACGGCCCGACCACTACGGCCGCCGCCCCGGCATAGCCGACCATCGGGTTGCCGTCGTGGTCGGCGGAGGTGATCTTGGCAAAGGCACCGGCGATCTCGACCGGTGGCTCGTCAAAGCTGATCGACAGACCCTGCAGGTCGAGCTCGTAGCGGTCGAAATCGGTGGGGTGATCGATCGGCAGGACGAGGGTCAGCTCGGTGAGCACGATCTTCAACGGACCAAGCGATACTCCGCCGTCGAAGCCGAGCGAGAACATCGGCGAGTCCCAGCCGATGCCGATGCGGGCCACTTGCAGCGGCCCGAAGGCGCGCTGGATTGGGATCCACACCTCCTTGGCGGCCTTGCCGTCGGCGTCGTAGAGCGCAGCGGCGAAGCTGCCACCCGAGACGTACGCGCCCGACACCGAGAATGCCGGGTTGACCGCATCGGTCTTGCCCGTGGCGGCCGTGCCGCCGTCGCCGTCACCCGACGCAACGAGGCTGGTCGCGACCGGGTTCTTGCCCGACTTGCTGTTGAACCCCGGACCGAGGGGGGATGCCGAGCCCGTCGACCTTGACGGCGGCCCCGACGACGATGCCGTGCTCACCGGGAACAACCATGGCGCGGGCCTCGATCTTGGCGAGGGTGTATCCGTCCACGTCGATCAGCGGCTTATCGTCGGCGCCGGCGATGTCGACCCCGATGCTGACCGCCTCGACGTCGATGACGAGCGACAACTGCGGATCGGTCTCGGCCAGTCCCGTGACGTGCAATACGAACACGCTGATCCCGGGTTCGGCGGCGCTGCCACCCGCCCGTACCATCCACGCCTCGTCGGTCTGCTCGCCGCTGAGTAGCTCGCCGATCTGCAGCACGATCGACGGCTCGGGTGCCGCGGTGATGGCAAGATCGGTGACGGCGAGGCGCACTCCGAACCGTTCACTTCCGTCGGCCATCGACTCGGACGCGAGGTACAGGCCGCCCTTCGAACCGGCGATTTCGATCGGGATCACCGGTCGATCGCCGAGTGCCTTGATCACCAGATCGAGCGATCGGAACAGCATGGTCTCGGCGATGGCGATCGGCGACTTGCCGCCGAACGCAGCGGCGAGATCAACGAGTTGGTACGCCGGAGGAGTCGCCGCCTGCAGCACGCCAAGGGCGACGAACACCTCGCCGACGGTTACCGCGCTGTCGCCCTCCCCGGCGACGGCGATGCCGAGCACCTGGGTGACCGGTGCCGAGCCGATGACGGCGTTGAGGTACTCGGTGACCGTGCCGCCCGACGAGATCAACTCGGCGAGCGTGGCGTACGTGTCGGCGATCGGCGGTGTTGTGTCGAGACAGGAAAGCTTGAACGATGGTGCCGTGCCGTTGAGGTGCAGGCTGGCGGTTACCGCCAGCCCGTTCAACGAGACCTTCTGGCCCAGGAACGACCCTGATGGCCCGGCGATGCCGACGGTGGCCAGGATCGGGTGGTCGAGCAGGGCGAACGAGACCGCCGTCGGCCCGACCTGCACCACGGGCACGAACACCGACAGGGTGATCTCGACCCCGGTCACCGGCTCGAACTTCCGCCACACCCCGAATCCGAACACCCCCGACGTGGCGTCGTCCGGTGGTACCACGAGATATGCCAGCCGCGCTGGGGCAGAGCCGTCTGCGCCGGCCGCCGGTTCCTTCCCACTATCGCCATCGGGTTCGGGGGAGTCGGCCGTGGAGGAGTCGGACTCGCTGTCGGGGACGGTGATCGGGAGCCAGACGTTGCCGGTCGGAAGGGTGTCGGTCGGGCCGAATTCGGCCGCCGGGGGCAGGATTGTGGCGATGAGGGCGGCGAGCTTGCCGGCCCGGCCCGGAATGCCACCGAGATAGTCGGCGGCAAGCGGGTCGGCGAAGATCCCGGCATCGACCGCGACGTCATCGCCGTCGGGAACGAAGAATCCGGTGAGTTCACCGAGCGCGAGCAGTGTGGCGTTGAGGTCAGCGGCCTGCAGCCGCACCCCGGTACCCGGCGGCGGACTCACCGCGGGATCCCGGAGAGTGCATAGACCGTCCCGGGCTGCGAGTCGCCCAGAAATTCTGACCGGAAGCCGTTCCACCACGCTGTCCGACCGTCGGCCGACACGGCGATCTGGGTGACGGATGATTGCATCCCGTCACCCAGGACCTGGTTCAGGGCCGGTGTCAACGTGGCACTGTCGAAGACGACCAGCCCCGAGCCTGTCCCGACGAGGATCCACCGACCAACCCATCGAATCGCGCCGATTGGTGCCAGGGAATACACACCCCGAAGGGCGAACTGCGGGAGCGTTGCCTGGGACATGATCGTCATCGTGGTCGCATCAAGCCGGAACAAGATCATGTCCACGATGGCGACGATCGAGGCACCATCGGGGGCGACGGCAACCGCTGTTCGGGTCTCGTCGGAGGTCGGCGTCTGCGGCGCAAGCGCGGTCGTGATACTCGCAGTCAGATCGGTGCCGGAGTAGCGGGTCACCGCCGGGCTGCGCCCGCTGTAGGTCGTCGAGCCGACGGCGTACACCGCAGTCGAGTCCGGCGAGATGGCTACCGAGTCGACGTTTGATTGCGCGGCACCGAACGTCGCACGCGCGCCTGCACTCCACCCGACGAGATCGATGCGTTGGAGGGAGCTACCGCACGCGGCCACGAGCCAGGTTCCGTCCCGAGCCATCGCGGCCGTCGCAGCCGCGTCGGGCAACGCGATGTCTGGGCTACTGCCGTCGAACCCAGGGAGCGCGTGACGCGACAGGCTGCTCGAGCCCGAACCGCCGGACAAGCCGTATAGCCAGGCACCATCCGGCGAGACGAGCAGGTCGTGTTGCCGGACGAATGCTGTGTTCAGGCCGTTGTTCTGACTGAGGACACCGGTCTGGTTGAGGGTGCGGGGGTCGAGGGTGACCATCATCGACCAGCTGGCGCCACCATCGCTGGCGACGTACAGCGTGTTGCCATCGGGTGACACTGCGAGACCGGCTGGGCGTATGCCGTCGTTGTTCGTGGTCACCAGCGAGTAGGGGGCGGGTCGGGCCGAGACGACGGCACGGCCGCCGGCGAAGCCGGGGAGCACGTCGGCGGACAGGGTGTAGGTCGGGGCGTTGGCGGCTGGCCCGATCGTCTGGGTGCCGGTGAGGTCAACGGTGCCGAGATTCGGTTCGATCGAGACGACCGACGAGTGCTCGACATCCCAGGTCAGTGAGATCTGGTCGTTGGGGCCGTACCAGGCGGGGGTGATCGTCAGGGATGCCTTGGGGGCGGGCACTGGCACCGAGACCGTGACCTGGCGGAACACCGATGCCGGTTGTTCATCGACGGTGTAGGCAACGGTGAGGGTGATGGTTGTGGACTCGTGGGTCAGCCCGTCGATGGCGTAGTGGGTTGCGACGGCGGGGAGTCCACTCGCGGTTTTCGTGTCGTCGCCGTCGCCGCCGTCGACGACCCAGCTCAGCGAGTAGCCGGGGGCGTATGGCGAGTCGAGGGGTGGTCCGGTCCATGAGAGCGATGTCGAACCGGGGTAACCGGTGGCCGTCGTCGGCACCGCGGTCAGTGGGCTGAGTCGGAATCCGGGTGGCAGTTTCGTCAGCGTGATCGACGACGGGGGCGTCGTGCCGTCGCTGATCGAGAAGGTGACCGGCCCGGGCGTGGCGTTGACCTTGACGTTGGTGAGGCGGAGTTGGATGGAGTCGTCGGGTTGGAACACGAGGGTGCCGCCGGTCGGGATGAACCGGAAGGCCGGACCGGGGCTGGTCGACCATCCGTCGGGTCCGATCGCATGGATCGCGGCGATATCGGCGGTGAGTTCGTCGGCGTTGCTGCCTTCGGGTGGGATGGTGAGTTGGAACCCGTTGACGGTGATCGGCGCGGTGGAGGAGTTGGTGACGATCAGCCACAGCTCTGTGGTGTCACCTGCCATGAGGTCTGGATACGCCGAAATTGAGTACTCGAAGCGCGGCGACGCCTGGCCCGATGACACGCGTGTTCCCCAGTTCTGCCGCTCGCACCATTGAGCGACAGCCAATTGTTAGCACATCGCCGGGTTACTTCTTTTTCTTCAGAACGATGAGCTCGTTGTAGGTGAAGTCGCCTTCGGGTTGCCCATAAACGTCCACCCGGTAGCTGACCGGTTTCGAGCCCTCCACATGATGCCCCATGGCGAAGATCGTCGCCTGACCTGCGTCGACGGTGTAGAAGATGGTGATCCCGGCCACGCCGACAACCCCTTTGGAGGAGTGCCAAACCGCCTTGCCGTCCTCGAGGTAGTCGGCCGTGGCCTTGCCGCCACCGTTGAACATCTCGGTCAGGACTTTCGAGAGCGCCGACTGCTCGTCATCGTCAACCAGCTGAGAAAGGTAGGCAAACGTCCGTTCCTGATCGCGCGGCGGTTGGAGCAACTTGCCGCTCGCCAGCTTGATCACCACTCGATCGACGTCGGGCATCTCTCTTGTTCCTCCATATCAGGGCAACACTCGGTCGACGACGCTACTGCGCTCGGTTTGGGCTACGAACACGGCAATGGCCATCGGTAATGTCGAGCGGACATGGATCTTCGGTACACGCCAGAACAGGATGCCTTTCGGGCCGAGGCGCGAGCCTGGCTTGAGGCCAACGTCCCCGCCCAGCCGTTGCCCAGTTTCGATACGGCCGAGGGGTTTGCGCTGCATCGGGAGTGGGAGCACAAGCTGTACGACGGGCGCTGGTCGGCGGTCTCGTGGCCGGTGGAGTACGGTGGACGGGGAGCCGACTACATCCATTGGTTGATCTTCGAGGAGGAGTACTACCGTTCCGGCGCGCCCGGTCGGGTCAGCCAGAACGGGGTGTTCCTGCTGGGCCCGACGATCATGGAGGTCGGGACGCCCGAGCAGAAGAACCGCTTTTTGCCGTCGATGGCGGCGGCCGAGATCGTGTGGGCGCAGGCGTGGAGCGAGCCGAATGCCGGCAGCGACATGGCCGCCATCCGCTCGAAAGCGGGGCGCGACGGTGACGACTGGGTGATCACGGGGCAGAAGATCTGGGCCAGTCGGGCGGTGTGGAGCGATTGGTGCTTCGGCATCTTCCGCACCGAGGCGGGCTCGGAACGTCATCGCGGCCTGACGTTCATTTTGGTGCCGCTCGATCTGCCGGGGATCACGGTCCGACCGATTGCCCAACTCGATGGCGACACCGGGTTCGCCGAGATCTTCTTCGACGAGGTTCGCGTGCCGCTCGCCAACACCCTCGGCGAGGTCGGCAAGGGCTGGGGCGTGGCGATGGCCGCTGCCGGGTTCGAGCGGGGCGTGTCGCTGCGGTCGCCGGCTCGGTTCACCGAGGCGGCAAAGCGATTGATCGAGTTGTGGCGCACCCATGCCGACCCCGCGGATACGGCACTGGCCGATGCCGTCACCGACGTCTGGATGCAGGCCGAGGGCTACCGATTGCACACCTATCAGACCGTGACCGGCATGATCGAGGGACGCACAATCGGGGCCGAGGCCAGCCTGAACAAGATCTTCTGGAGCGAGATGGACGTGCGGATCCACGAATTGGCCCTGCAGATCCTCGGGCCTGAGGCCGAGCGGGTGGATGGCCCGTTCGAACGGTGGGTCGACGGGTTCCTGTTCTCGCTGGCGGGGCCGATCTACGCGGGGACCAACGAGATCCAACGCAACATCATCGCCGACCGGGTGCTCGCCCTGCCGAAGGGGGTGTGACGATGCGCTTCTCGTTCACCGACGACCAGCGCGCCTTTGCCTTGGGTCTGCGCGACCTGCTCGGCGTTCACTGCACGCCAGCCCTTGTGCGGGCCACCTGGGACTCCGGTCACGGGCATGACCCGGCGTTATGGGCCCGGCTCGGCGAGATGGGCGTGCTGTCGATGATGGTCCCTGAATCAGCAGGCGGCTTGGGTGGTTCCGAGGTCGACGCGATCCTGTTGTTCGAGGAGTTGGGTCGCGCCTGCGTCCCCGGCCCGGTGATCGAGACCGCCGCGGTGGGGCTGCCCGCGTTGGCTGCCGCCGGTTGGCCGGCCGAGGGAATCGTCGCCTACTGGGCCGCTCGCGAACCATACGTGGCCCACGCCCATGTCGCCGACGGCATCCTCACGTCCGACGGCTGGCTGACCGGGTACGAGTTGACCGAGGTCCACGCCATTGACGGTGGTCGCCGGTTGTTCGAGGTGGCGGGCGGCGAAAACGTGCGGATCGACGGCTTCGAGTTGTCACTGGCCTTCGATCGCGGCGCGGTGGCGACCGCCGCGTATCTCGTCGGATTGTCGGAGGCGATGATCGCCGTCGCCGCCGACTATGCCCGTCAGCGCGAACAGTTTGGCAAGCCGATCGGCTCGTTCCAAGCGGTGAAGCACCTCCTCGCCGATGCGTTGATCAAGGTCGAGTTCGCCAAAGCGCCGACCTACCGGGCTGCGTGGTCGCTGGCCAACAACGAACCGACGGCGAGTTGCGACGTCTCGATGGCCAAAGCGTTCGCCAACGAAGCGGCCTACCTCGCCTCGCGAGCGACGATGCAGGTGCACGGTGGCATCGGTTACACCTGGGAAGCCGACCTGCAGCTGTTCATGAAGAAGGCGTGGGCGCTCATGCGGGCCTGGGGCGACACGTCGTTCCATCGCCGCCGGGTCAGCGCAGCCGTCCTCCTCCCGACCTAGGTACCGTCGAGGGCATGATCGAGAACGCCGATGGCGGGTTCACGACTCCCGGTGGTCTGATGGTGCCGGGGGCCGCATTGACGTGGCGGTATTCCCGCGCCGGGGGGCCCGGCGGGCAGCACGTGAACACCTCCGATACGCGGGTGGAATTGGTGTGTGAGCTGGGTGACTGCGGGTTCGTGACCTACATGCACGATCGACTGGTCGCCGAGCTGGGACCAACAATTCGATGTGTTGCTGCCCGGTCACGTTCGCAGCTCCGCAATCGCACTGCAGCGGCCGAACGGTTGGCCGCATTGCTCGATCAGGCGGCCGTTCCTCCCGTGCCGCGACGGCCGACCACGCCCACTCGCGGGGCCAAGGAACGTCGCCTGACCGAGAAGCGCAACGTCGGCGAACGCAAGTCGGCGCGCCGGTGGAAACCCGGAGACGATTGACCCCGTCGCCACGCGCTACGTTTCGCGACCATGCGTGGTCGTATTGAGATGGTCGTTGCTGGATTCTTGATGTCGCTGGTCGCATGTAGCGGGGGCAGCGGTGGCTCGTCGTCCACCGACCCGGCTTCGGCGGAAGCGGACGCATCATCTATCCCGACCACCGTTGAGCCGGCTCCGACGGTGTCGCTGACGCTGCCGCCGCCGCCAACGAATTCCCTGCCCCCCGAGACCGCCGCCCCGCCGACCACCGAAGCGGTGGTCGAGCCGTTGCAGATCTTGGTCACCAACGACGACGGCGTGAGTTCGGCCGGAATCGACGCCTTGGTCGAAGGTCTACGCACGCTGGAGTTCGTCGAACTGACCGTCGTCGCCCCGTTGGAAAACCAGAGCGGCAAAGGCGACCAGTTCACCGATCCCGCCGCCGCGCCGTTGGTCGTGTCCACGACAACGACCGCCTCCGGATTCCCAGCAACCGCCGTCGCCGGCACCCCCGCCGACTCGATCATCTGGGCGGTCGAACAGAACGGCTTGGAGCAGCGGCCCGATTTCGTGGTCTCGGGAGTCAACAACGGGCAGAACATGTCGACATCGGTGATCCCCATCTCGGGCACGATCGGCGCGGCCCGCCGGTCGGCGGTCAACGGCATCCCGTCGATCGCGGTGAGCTTCTCGACCGGTGACGCATCCGACTACACCCCCGCGGTGCAGGCGCTGCTCGCCTGGTTTACCGAGAACGCCCCGCTGCGCATTGCCGACGCCGCCGAAGCGGGGCTGGCCGGATTCACCAACATGAACGTGGCCAACTGCCCCTCGATCGGCAAGACCAACCTCGGCCCGGTGGCCGTGCAACCCGGCGAACTCGGTGACCGCGATTACGGCGCCTTCACCTGCGACGGAGCCCCCAACCCCGCCGACGACGTCGCCGCCTACCAATCCGGCTACATCGCGATCAGCGAACTCCCCCTCCCGGCCTAACCCGAGCTACACACAGAACTCGCCGCTTGCGCCGCGCCAGCACAGCCCTCGTTGTGTCGCGGACTCGATGATCCATGTGCCAGAGCCTTGCTCGGTCAGCAAGAGCTCGAAGTTCATTCCGGCTCCGGAATCGTCGCAGCCGTAGCGGTACTCGATCGTTGCGGTGCCGTCGCTGGCATCATCGACAACTCGGGCACTCGGGGGTAGCTCGCAGCCATCGGGTTGCCGAAGCGCGTCGACGATCTCGGCTACCAGCGCTCCTGGGCTGGTGGCGGTCAACTCCGGTCGACCGAGTTCCCGGGTCAACGTGTCGAGGGCGTCGACCGGCTCACTGAAGGTCGGCAGCGACCAGCGTTGGAATCGGGACCCGTCGAAGGTGATCGCCCCGAGGCCATCGAGAAGGACTATCGAACGCTCCGTCCCCACCGCGATCTCCTCGATGGTGCCGTCAGGTTTGAAGACGGACAGCCGCTGAGTGCCCTCGATCGGATCGGACCAGGCAAGTGCCACGCTTCCGTCGGAGCGCACGGCCGACAACGGCATGCCGCGAAACCCGTTCACAGATCGGGGGATGGGCCACCGCTGTCGTTCGCCACCATCCATGAGGATCACAGCCCATTCGTCGTTGAGCTCCGACGTGTTGCTGGGGCCCCGCACCGCCACCCACGGGAGTTCACTGGTGATCGGCGCGCCCGTGCGGTCGACCCAGGGCATCAGCAGGAGATCCTGCGGACTCGGCCGCTCGTTGCCACCACAGCATCCGACTCCGACGAGCCCGCCGGGGGTGGCGACCAAGTCGCTGTCGCCGCTCAGGCCGACGACGCCATCGCGGCGAGCGACGATCTCTCCGGCGGTGTCACCCGAGAGCGAGACCGCAATGAGGTCTCCGACTGGATCGGACTCCGAGGAAGGCTGGGTGGACAGGTACGCGAGATCGTCGGGTCCGATGGCGACCAACCAGGTGCGACCAGCGGCGAGCGGCTCTGCAATGGGGACCACTCGGCCCGGGTCGCCGATGGTCAGCTCGTTGCGGGCGTAGCGGTACACGACGAGCGTGCCGTCGGCCATGGTCGCCAGCGACGGGCAGAATCCCGGCTCGCACGCGTCGATCCCTTCAAGGTCGAAGGCCCACGGTGCGATATCGATCTCCAACACCCGCGATTCGTCCGCGATGACCACCGGCGCGGTCGTCGGCAGGGCTGGAGGCACGCTGCTGGTCGTGGTTGCCGCGGGTGCAGGCGTTGGTTGCTGGTCCCCGGCCGGGATCCACAACGATCCGTCGCCGCTGACGTTGGTGTCGCCTTCGGGTACGGCAGACTCCCCGAGATCACCGCCCCAGACGAAGAGCTGGTTTCCCCCGACGGTGGCCGCCGGTTCGAGCCCATGTCGACCGGGGGGTAGGGGGAGAGCGGAGATCGTTGCAGATGACGGGTCGATCACGGCGAACTCATCGCTCGACCGCGCGTGCAGGTAGGTCAGTTTGCCGCCGACGATCGCTTCGCTGAACAGGCCTCCGGCGAGTCCGATGACCGGCGGACTGAGGCGGGCTGTGCCGTCCTCGAATGTGGCGAGGCTCATGGCGAGGTCTTCCGGCAGGGTCGCATCGCCGACCACTCGGACAACGTTCGATGGGGCTGGCGCAACAGTGGTCGGAGGTGTCGTCGGCATCGGAGTGCCCGACCGTCGGAGCCCGACGATCGCGGCGAGTTTGCCGTTGAGCGATGTGAAGACGGTGCTATGGACCTCCCACCCGTCGGGGGCCGCCACATCAGGAAGGGGGCTCCACGCCCCAATCGGCGGATCGAATCGCAGAGTCGTCGTCGGGTCCAATCGGACGATCACCGTGCCGTCATTCAATCCGACGGCTCGTTGCAGACCCGGCCACCACCCAGCTTGTTGTCGCGGCGCGTGTTCCGTCCATTCGGTGTCGCCGATGCGTAGCGTCGCGGCGAACAGAGTTGAGGTGCGGTCACTGTTGAGGGTGGCACCGAACCCGGCGATCACGCCGTCGGAATATGCCGCTGAGGTGAACCCCTGCCCGAGCCAGCGGGCCGAGAGGGATGGCAGCGCTGCCCATGTGTCGGTTGCCGGGTCGTAGGCCGCGCCGGAGCGGTCGGCCAGAACCACCATCTGCGAGCCGGTCCACACGACCGTTGAACCCTGGTCGGCCGACTGGTTCGGCGATATCGACCGCCAGCTGTTGGTGGTCGGGTCGTAGGCGGCACCGTCCTGGAGGATTGCGGTTCCGTCTCGTCCGCCCCAGACGATGTACTCCTGCCCGGTCCACACGACGACGGCGGCGGCTCGAGGGCTGAGCGGCGACGGCGGGAGGGTTCGCCATGTGCCTTTGGCGAGGCTCGACGCCGGCGGTGCCGGTGATGTCGAGACCACGGGGGCAGCCGACGATGGCGGCACCCCGGGTAGCAGGGTGACCTTGCGATCATCCGAACGAGAGGCAACGAAAACCACCATGCCGACTAGCGACGCGCCGAGAGCCAACCCGGCAATCAGCCGAACACGAGGGCCGCGACGAGGCGCGGCGGCAGGGGACAGCTCGACCATGGTGACGAGTGACGGATCGTGGGCGTCTGCCGCTCGGTCGAGGATCTGGGCGTAGTCGCGCAGGCGCCGTTCCAGATCGTTGGGGGTAGTCACGATGGCACCTCCAGGGTTCGGCGCAGGCGGGTGAGCCCGCGGTGGACGTGATTGCGGACGGTGCTGACCGGAACTCCGAGGAGTTCGGCGACTTCGGCGTACGACCAATCGTGGCCGTGGACCATCAGCACTGCGACGCG
Source organism: Actinomycetes bacterium (assembly GCA_031398525.1). GTDB lineage: Bacteria > Actinomycetota > Acidimicrobiia > Acidimicrobiales > Ilumatobacteraceae > JANMJD01. Next base: position 13,502 of record JANNNL010000665.1, read on the forward strand.
TACATCTGGCTTGAGTCGGGCGAGGGCCGGCGCAAGGTCACGGGGTACGCCGAGATCGTCGGCGGGGGCAGCCGGACGTTCGGGCGGCAGCACCGGATGGCGGTCCCACCGACGTTGCCGACGAACCGACGTCTGGGCGACGCGCCACAGGTAGCCGACCGGGTTGGTCATCCCGGCCAGTCGGGCGCGGTGCTCCCAGGCGTAGGCCATCGCCGCGGCGTGCGCCTCGCAACCCACGTCGGGTCCGTAGCGAGCGACGAGGGCGCGGCGGAGTTTCGCATCGGTTGTCGCCAGAGCATCCTCGGAACTCGTCATCTGCGATCGGCTTCGGCCGGTTTCACCCTGCACACCGAATGAAAGCCTCGACGATCCGCGATCGTTTCAGAAACCTGTGGCTACGCCGCCTGAGACTTGGCGAGGGTGCTGGTGAGCTCTTCGATCTCGACGCGCTGATTGGTCGCCAACCGGCCGGCGAAGTCGGCGATGCGGGCTGACTTGACCTTGTCGCGGGCTGCCTCGGCCATGTGGATACCGCCTTCGTGGTGGGCATTCATCAGTTCGACAAAGAGCTCATCGGCGGCGCCAGCTTCAGCGTTGGCAAGGGCCGTGAGCTGATCGGGGGATGCCATGCCGGGCATCTCGGCGGTGGCGACGCCCATGTCCATCCACTCCATCGCGGTGCCCGAGGAGTTCTCTTCCTCGGCATTCATACCCCGCAGGAGCTCGACCATCTGGCCGGTCTCGAAGGTTTGGCCGATCAGCACCTCGCTGGCGATGAGCCGCAGCGTCGGGTCGCCCCCGGGCGTTTCGCGGAACGTCATCGCCATGAAGACGGCCTGGTCATGATGGTCGCGCATGTCGCGCAGAAACGCCGCGTCGACCGAATCGTTGCCGGGTTGCTGGCTCTTGACCACCAGACCGATCGCGCCGATGAGCGCAATCGTCACTCCGGCGGCGATGAGTGCGACGCGCCACCAACTGAACCACCAGGGCAGGACAAGGTCGTCGTCGTCGGGGGACTCGATGATTGGGGCTGGCGTGGAGACCGGCATGGACCAGAGGCTATCGACGCCGCAGGGCGAGGTGGCCTTAACCGCAACCCGGGTCAGACGCGACCGGCCTTAACCCGCAACCCGGGTCAGACGCAAGCGGCCTTCTGGGCCTGGCTGAAGGGGATGTCCTTGTCGACGCGGGGTTCGGCGGGCAGGCCGAGCACGCGCTCGCCGACGATGTTGCGCTGCACCTCATCGGAGCCGCCGGCGATCTTGTATCCGGGCGCGCCGAGCACGTGCTCGCTCCACGCGTAGGTGCCCCATTCGCCAGTGTCGGCGATCAAACGCGGACCGAGTAGTTGGCCGATCGCCTCGCCGACGCGGGTCATGTTCATCGTCCACATCAACTTGCCGAGCGAACCTTCGGGTCCGGCGACCTGCCCGGCTTTGAGTTTGGCGGCGGCCCGGGCGTTGGTCATGCTCGCGACTCGGTGCTGGATGACCAGATCGGCGAGCAGGTTGCGAATGATCGGGTCGTCGGTAAGTCCCAGGTGCTTGGCCGTCGCCAGCACCCGCCGGTAGCTCCCACCGGCGGAGTTGACGCCGGCGCCGCCTGAGTGATCACGCTCGAACCCGAGGCAGGTGAGTGCCACCCGCCAGCCCTCACCGATCGGCCCGAGGCGGTAGTCGTCGGACAGTCGAACATCGGTGAGAAAAACCTCATTGAAGTTCGACCCACCGCTCATCTGGCGGATCGGCCGCACGTCCATGCCCGGCGCATCGAAGGGAACCAGAAAGGCGGTCATGCCGCGATGCTTGGGCACCTCGAAGTCGGTGCGGGTGATCGCCAGCCCGAAGTCACAGAACCGGGCCCCCGACGTCCACACCTTTTGGCCGTTGAGCACCCATTCGTCGCCATCTTTGACCGCTCGCGTCGTCAACGAAGCCAGGTCGGACCCAGCCGACGGCTCGGAGAACAATTGGCAGCTGACCTGGTCCATGCGCATCAGTGGAGCGATGTATTGCTGCTTCTGGGCGTCGGTGCCATACGCTCCGATCGTCGGGGCGATCAGCCCCATCGAGGTCGGAGGCAGCTCGCCGGCTGACGGAATCTCGAAGCGGGCTTCCTCCGACGAATAGGCCCGTACGTAGCTGGTCGGCAGACCGCGCCCGCCCTGGTCGGCCGCCCAATTGATCATCCCGTAGCCGGCATCGAACTTGCGTTGCTGCCACGACCGCACCGCCTCCAGCCGGGCCGACTCCTGCTCGTCGCTGAAGTTGTGGAACACCGCAACGTTGTCGGATCCGGCACCCCACACGAAGGCGTCGTCGTCAC
>JANNNL010000676.1:0-5728 GCA_031398525.1 Actinomycetes bacterium
CCCCCCAGGCCGCCTACGGGGCTCCGCTGATCGAGGTCGCCCGCCGCGGCAAGTTCCTGCTGTTGCGGTTCGGGTCTGTCGACTCGGCGGGCGACGCCGCGGGCTCTGCTGGTGACGGCATCACCTGCGCCGTGCATCTGATGCAGGGCGGGCGCCTGCTCGTCGACGCCAAGCAGTCACCGAAGCCACGCGGCGGCCAGGCCCGATTCGTCTTCGACGACGGACGGGCCCTGCTGCTCACCGAGGCCGGCACCGAGCGACGGGCCGGGGTGTGGTGCATGCACCGCGCCGACGAAGCTTCAACCCCGCCGCTTTCGAAGCTCGGCCCCGAGGCGTTGTCGCTCGACGAGGCCGGATTGGCCGCGCAGTTCGCCACTTTCCCGATGCGGTTGCACGGCTTCCTGCGCGATCAGCACGCCATCGCCGGGATCGGCCGTCGGTTGGCCAACGAGGTTTGCCACCGGGCGAAACTCTCCCCGTTCTCCAACACCTCGAAGTTGGGGGCACCCGCCGTGGCGGCCGTCGTGGCGGCGATCCATGCGGCCTGCGAGGACGGGCTCGCGTACGAGCGGACACGGCCCGATATGAGCTCGTCGTCCGACCGGCCGGGCGGGGTCCACAAACGCGCCGGGGTTCCATGCCCGACCTGCGGCGAGGCAATCCGCGAGGTCGAGTACTCGTCGTACACCGTCAACTACTGCCCGACTTGTCAGACCAACGGCAAGGTCCTCGCCGACAACACAACATCGAAGTTCCTGAAGTAGGCGACTGAAGCAAGTAGCGGGAGTCGCTACCAGGCGACCGATCGGAAATTGCCGGTTACCTTGCGCTCGAGTTGACCACCGACGGCGTCAGTCGTCAGGGTGCCGTCAGCCGCCAATCGCAGCAGCCATTCGCCGTTCCGATCGACGGTGATTGCCGTGTAGCTCACCGACGGACTGAACCACTGGGCCTCACTCCCGGGCCCAGGACGTACCCACAGGTGCACCGTCACTGGGTCGCTCGGGCCGAGTTCACGACGCTGGGCCATCAACAGCACGCCGTTGATCGTCCGCCCGGCGAATCGTACGCTCACCGCATCGGGACCACCGGCGAGGTATTCGTCGTCGATGGTCGATGAGTTCTCCATCGACTTCTGCAACGTGGTGTCGAGGATGCGGACCGTCCACACCTTGCCGTCATGCTCCAACAGGGCGATGCCGTCGTCGCCGTACCAGGCGTAGTCGACCACGCTTGAACCCTGCAGCACCCCCAACGTCTGGTTGGATTCAGACTTGGACTGCACCGAGATCGACGAGTCGACATTGCGCACGATCCATCGCGAACCGTCGGGGCTGAGCTTCGGGTTGGTACCCCGCCCCCATGACGGTGGATCGGGTTCGGGGCTGGCGATCGTGACGGCGTGGACCGTGCCGCTCGTCGAGTCGGAGTAGTAGGCACTCAGGCCGTCGGGGGTGATGCCACCGGCCGCCAGCGTCACGGTGACCGTCCCGCTGGCCGACCCTGGGTCGGCTCGCAATGCGGCGACCAACACCGTGCTCGCACCAGTGACGGGGTCGACGCGTACGAGATCACCGGTATCGGAGGCGACCGCGACGAACTGGCTCGGCATGTCGGTCGTCGGCCGGGCCAGCGCTTGGATCGTGGTCGACACCGACGGAGCAATGCCTGGAAGCGTCGGCTCGGCGCTGGTGGCGATGCCGGTGGTGCGAGCCTCGAACGACGGGTCGTCGGGGACGGTGTCGGGACCGGTGACGGCCTCGGTGGTTTCTACTGCCGGCTCAATGACGTTCAGGGTTTCGACGGCGACCTCTTGCGACGCCGGGGTCGGAGCCGGAAGGGCGATCGTCGTCGCGAGGATCATCGATGCGAGCGGTGCAGTGTCGGTCGATACACCTGCGGCGAATTCGATGTTCGATGACGGGGAGGAGCCGCGCGAGACGAGCACGAGCCCGCCGATCGCCCCGGCGAACGCAGCGGACGTCGTGAACATTGCGATGCGCTGACGGCGCCGGATGCGATGGGCGCGCGCGATCACCGAAATAATGTGGACATCGGTGACCTGGGGAGGTCGCGGATCTTTCAGTTCGTCGAACACCTTCAGCCCTCCACTGCCATGGCGGAGCCCATTTGGGAATGTAACTTATCCAGTCCGCGCGACACGGTGGACTTCACCGTGCCCAATGACCAGCCCAATGCCTCGGCAACATCTCGTTCCGGTAGGTCCGCCAGGTACCTCAACGCCACTGCCTCTCGCTGACGCCGAGGTAGCTTGCTGAGCGCCTCGACCAATATTCTTCTCCGCTCGAACGCCGCGTGTTCGTCGGTTCCCCACTCCGGGGACTCAATCACGATCCGCTTACCGCGAGTGAGTTTGCGACCACGATCGATCGCCTGGTTGATCGCTACCCGGGCCACGAACGGCTCGGCGTGATCGGCAATCATCGCCCAGCGGACCAGTGCGCGGGCACAGGCCTCTTGGGCGCAGTCCTCCGCCTCCTCCCGATTCCCGATGATCGGGTACGCGGCGCGGTAGGCGACCTTGAACAGGCCATCGAAGGCCAATTCGAAGTCGTGGTTGATCACAGCACACCAACGTACGTCACCCGGGAAAGGTTCCGTACTTCTCTGCCTTCGTCACGGTGCTGTGGCTTCACAATGCGCGCTTCAACTCCAATGTGGAGCACAACCACCAGAAAACCGCGCATTCCACTCCCAAGATTGGCGGCGCGTACGCTGCGGTCATGCCGATCCATCTGCGGGTTTCACCCGGCGACTACGCCACCAATGTCTTGTGCCCCGGCGACCCGAACCGCTCGACGTATATCGCCGAGACGTTCTTCGACCCGGGGTTTCGCTGCGTCAACTCTGAACGGGGAATGCTCGGCTACACCGGTATGTTCCAGGGGGCACCGATCAGCGTGCAGACCACCGGGATGGGTTGCCCATCGGCCGGGATCGTGTTCGAGGAACTGGCGATGCTCGGGGTGCAACGCATCGTGCGCGTCGGCACCTGTGGTGGTTTACAGCCCCAGACGAAGATGGGCGACTCCGTGATCGGCGTCAGCGCGTCGGCCGATGACGGCACCGCCTTGCGCTACGCAGCGATGCCCGGCTTCGCCCCGACTGCCTCGTGGAACCTGGTCGCGACCGCGGCCGGCTTGGTCGGCTCGGCGTCCGGTCGCCCCGTTCACGTCGGGCCGATTGTGACCAGCGGGCTGTTCTACGACCCCGACCCCGAGGCGTTCATCCGTTGGCGTCGCCTCGGCCACCTCGGCGTCGAGATGGAAGCGGCAATGCTGTACACGATCGCTGCGGTGAAGGGCATGGAAGCCCTGGCGATGATGGTCGTCAGCGACGTGATCGGCGAGACCGAGCAAGTCGAACGCATCTCCGACGAAGACTTGAAGGCCGGCGTCGATCAACTCCTCTCGATCGCCTGCCAAGTCGCCGTGAGCTAGCGGTTACTCGCCGCACGGGGCGATGCTGTTAGCGGTCGATGCTGATAGCAATGGATCAGTGAACGTCGTGCTGGTGCATCCCGAGATCCCGGGGAACACCGGCAACATCATCCGGCTGTGTGCCAACACCGGGGTGCAGTTGCACCTGGTCGAGCCGCTCGGATTCTCGATGGAAGACCGGCTGCTCCGCCGGGCCGGCCTCGACTATCACGAGTATGCCCAGGTCACCCGGCATCTATCGATCGACGCGTGTCTCGCCGCTCTGGGCCCGAAACGGAGGTTCGCCTTCACTACTCGCGCCACAGATCGATACGTCGACGTACAGTTCGCCGACGACGATGTGTTCGTGTTCGGCGCCGAGGGGGCGGGATTGACGGCCGACGACATGGCGGCGCTGGCGCCGATTCGGACGTTGAAGATCCCGATGCGGCCCGACAGTCGCAGCATCAACCTGTCGAACTCGGTGTCGATCGTCGTCTACGAGGCGTGGCGTCAGCTGGGCTTCTCAGGCGCGGCCGACTGATCTGGTCGTCAGGGAAGGGTTGACACCACACAGCGGCGCGAATCCTTCCCCGACCACGTCAACCGACAACGTACGGCAACGTCCGACAACCCCCGATCAGGCGGGCGGGTCGACGCCGGCGTAGGCGTGGGCGAACCAACGGGCGAGAAGCGGGTCGTTCTGAAGGGCCGACACCCAGCCCTGCTTCAGGCCCGAGCCGAACGGCGCCGCGGCGGGGTCGTCGGAACCGGCCAACATCATCCGCAGCATCCAGCGGCTGAATGCCTGGGTCCGCCACAGCGCCGGGAGTCGGGTGGTCGAGTACGCGGCCAGCCGGGTTCCGTCGGCGGCCGGGCCGAAGCGGTCGATCAGTCCGTGGGCCAACTCGACGGCATCGTGGATGGCGAGGTTCATCCCCTTGCCGCCCGCCGGGGTGATCAGGTGGGCGGCGTCGCCGGCGACGAACAGGCGGCGGTCCTGCATCGGTGTGGTCATCCGCATCCGCAGGTCGACGAAGGACGGCTCGATGAACCGGACGCCGTCGAGCAGTCCCGGAGCCAGCAGGCGGACCATCAACTCCTGGCGAATTCGGTCCTCGGGCCAGTCGTCGATGGTGTCGGCCGCCGGGACCTCCAGGTAGTAGCGGGTGATCGTCGGGCTGCGGCGCATCTGCCCGGCGAAGCCCCGCGGGTGCCCGGCATAGACGGTATGCGGCTCCAGCGGCGGGGCCTCGCCCAGCGCCGCGAACAGCCGCACCGGGGGTGCCTCCTCGACCACCTCGCACCCTTCGAGCGCCTGGGCGACCGCGCTGCGAACCCCGTCACTCCCCACGACAGCTTCGCTACGTAACTCCGAACCGTCGACGGTCGTGACCGTGACACCATCCGCGTCCTGCACGACGCTTGTCACGGCCTGGCCGAACCGCACATCGCCACCAGCTTCGATCAGCGCATCACACAGCCGACCGACGAGCAGATGTTGCGGGTAGACGTAGTGTGGGCGCCCACCGGTGACCGCCCCGTAGTCGAAGACGACCTGCTCAGCGGGGGTGCGGAACTCGCAACGATGGTTCTCGACCTCGAAGTTCACCACCCCAGGGGCGAGCCCCTCAGCGGTCAACATTTGCACCGTGCAATAGTCGATAGAACCGGCCTTGGCCTGCTTCAGTTCGAGGTCCGCACGTCGATGCCGTTCGAGAACGATGCACGCGATACCCGCCCGACGGAGGAGGTGAGCGGCGACGAGGCCGGCCGGTCCCGCGCCAACGATGATCACCGGCGAATCCACATGGCGGTGGGTCATGCAGATCTCCGAAGCGCGTTCACGCAGGCGAGGGTACAAACCTGGGAGTCATCGGCGTAGCGTTCGGGTCATGACCGCGCCCGAGTTACACCCCACCGTTGCACCGCTGGCGTTCCTGCTCGGAACGTGGAGTGGGTCGGGCCACGGCGAATATCCAACGATTGAGTCGTTCGACTACCACGAGACCATCGAGTTCGGTCATGTCGGCAAGCCGTTCCTCGCCTACCGCCAGCGGACCAGCCGCCCCTCGGATGGCTTCCCGCTCCACGCCGAAAGCGGCTACTGGCGCATGCCCGCGCCGGGGATCATGGAGGTCGTGCTCGCCCACCCGACCGGGATCACCGAGGTCACTGAAGGCACCCTGGCCGATCACCGAATCGACTTGCGCACCACGTCGATCGCCCGAACGTCAACCGCCAAGGATGTGAGCATCGTCGAGCGAACGTTCACCGTCGATGCCGAC
>JANNNL010000729.1:0-1764 GCA_031398525.1 Actinomycetes bacterium
ATCCAGGTCATCAGCAGCAAGAGGGGCACGGTGACGGCGATGACCACGAGGTACTTGGCCCGAACGTCGATCGGTCCGATCGAGATCACATCGTCGGGCAGCACCGACGCCCTGGAGTTGGGAGCTGAACCGTTGATCACAATGCCGATGTTCTGCAAGATGAAGCTCACGCCCACCGCGGTGATCAACGGGGCCAGCTTCGGTGCGTTGCGCAGCCGACGGTACGCCAGGCGTTCGATCGTCATATTGAAGACTGCGCAGACCGCCATCACGACCAGAATCGTCAACAGGAGCAGGGCCCACCCCTTGAGCCCGGATTGGGTCTGGTTCAGCCACTCCTCGAGGAAGACGGCGGCGAACACCGAGCCCAACATGAACAAGTCCCCATGAGCGAAGTTGATCAGCTCGATGATGCCGTAGACCATCGTGTAGCCGAGAGCGATCAGGGCGTACAGCGCCCCGTTCGACAAGCCGATGACCAGCACCTGAGTGAACTGGGTCGGATTAGAAATGAAGCTGGCAATGATCCATCCAATGAGCCCGACGACGAAGATCAACCCGATCTGCGTGCTGGTGTCCATGGACCGACGAGCCGGCGCCGCAGTTGCGGTAGCCAAGTTACTTTTCCCCTTCTCGATGAATCGGGGTGGCCCGAAGGCCACCCCGATCAACAGTGTTTAGTGATGTAGGTGTTGGTAGCTGCTCAGGTGAGCGGCCACGGCTTCAGGTAGGTCTCGACGTTGCCCTTGAGCACGTTGATCGACATGTCCTTGATGGTGACGTCGCCATTGGCGTCGATACCAAAGCCCTTACCGATGACCGACTCCTCAGCGGAGACCGTGATGCCCGAGAAGGCCGCAGCGGTCACACTCTTGCGAGTGCCGTCGGAAGCCTCAATGGCCTTGAGCAGGAACTGCATCGCAGCAGCGGCATACCACGCATAGAACGAGGCGGGCTCGCCATGCTTGGCGATGTAGGCGGTCACGAAGTCAGCGGCCGGGCCCTTGATCTTCAGGAGCTCAGACGTCGGCAGGCCGGCGAACGTGATGTACATGCCCTGGGCCTCGGGAAGCTCCTGCACCGTCGGGTAGCCGGAGAAGCCGTCGGGAGCGATGAGCTTGACCGCGCCGTCGTTGGCACCGAGCACGGCTACCTTGTCACGGATCAACTGCTCACCGTTGTTGTCGTTGATGCCACCGAGGTAGACGCAGTCCGGGCCATCGGCCTTGACCTTCTCGAACAGGGCGGTGTAGTTGGGCTGCTTGGCATCCCATGCTTCCTCGGCGAGAACCTCGATACCGAGCTTCTTGGCCTCCTCGGCGAACGCCGTGGCGACACCGACACCGTAGGTCTGCGCGTCGTTGAGCACGACGCACTTGGTGACGCCGAGCTCCTTCTGGGCGAACTGAGCGCCAGCGGCACCCTGGAAGTCGTCGGTGGCGATGAGGCGGCCATAGTTACGGACACCGGTCGGGTAGAACTTCTCGGGCTCGCCTGGATCCCACGTCTTGGTCAGACCGGGGTTGGTGTTGGCGTGCGAGATGATCAGCATCGGGCCAGTCGGGTCCTGGTTGAGCACCGGGACGATGATCTTGCCGCAACCCGAGTTGTACGGTCCGAGGACCGCGATCTCGTTCGCTGCCGCCACGTGATCGGCGGCGTTCTTGGCGCAGGTGGCGTCGTCCCATCCGCCCTTGGCAGCCGTGGAGTTGTCGTACGACTTGATCTCGACGGTGTACTTGCCGGCCTTGCCGCCAGCCTGCT
>JANNNL010000750.1:0-6200 GCA_031398525.1 Actinomycetes bacterium
CTCGGCATCACCCTCGATATGGAGAACTGGTGGATGCGCGCGGGTGCCAAGGGCATCGTGCAGACCACCGACCTCGTGCCGATGGGTATGGAGGGCGCGACCCTCAATCTGCTCCACCACCCGACCGGCCAGATGCAGACCCGCACCCCCGACTGGGTCGTGCTCGCGGTCCCCGCCAACCCAGTGGAGTGGCTGTACAACGACCTCAAGGCCGCCGGAGTGAGCGTCGAACGAATCGGCGACTGCCTCGCCCCCCGCCGCGCCCATGCCGCCGTCGTTGACGGCGAACGAGCCGGAGCGTCGGTCTGACGCCGCGCCGACGCGCCCCGCTAGGCGATGAAGCGTACGCAGAGTACCGGGGGCAGATCTGCTGTAGCCAGGCGCCAGGTGGTGCCGCCGTTGTGGCTGACCCAGATGGAGCCGGTGGTCGATCCCATCACCAATCGTTGGCCGTCGGACGACACGTCGAGACAGTGGCGATACACCAGGTGGTAGGCATGTTCTTGGGGTAAACCAGCCGTGAGCTGCTCAAATGTCTTGCCGCCGTCTTTGGTGCGGGTGACCACCATCTTGCCACCGACGGGAATCCGCACTTCGTCGCTGAGCATCGGCACAAACCACGCCGTGTCGGGGTCCGTCGGGTGAACGGCCACGGCGAACCCGAACTCCGAGGGCTGCACCCCGGTGATCCGGCCCCAGGTGCGACCGTTGTCGACCGAACGGAAGATGCCGTTGTGGTGTTGCGTCCACAGCACGTCGGGGGCGCCGGGGCATCGAACGATGCGGTGCGGGTCTTGGATGCGTGGATCATCAACACGGCCCGGAGGCATGAAGTCGGCGATCATCCCGGTCGAAAGCTCCCACGACTCGCCGTTGTCGGCGGTGTGCCACGCACCGCCGCACGAGATGCCGACGGTGATACCCCCGCCGCCACGGGGATCGATCGAGATGGAATGGATACCTGGTTCGTCGTAGCCGCCGCCAAACGACTCGGCGCGGGCCGGATCGTCCCACAGCGGACGATTGAGCGACCACGACTGGCCGCGGTCGGTCGAGCGGAACAGACCGCCGGGGATGGTGCCGCACCACAACGCCCCCGGGTCATCGGCGTGAGCGGGTTCGATGGACCACATCAACCGCGTCGACCACGGCCGCGGGGTGCGGCGCATCGGGCAGATGTCTTCGACGTCGTCGGGCTTTGGCGGATAGGTCGGTGCGGTGATCTCCTCCCAGGTCCTGCCCCGGTTCATTGACCGATGGAGCTTGCCGTCGAAGTGTCCGTGATCGACCGCGGCGTAGTACGCCCCGTCGCGAGGATCGCGCATCACGGCGGGCACCGGGACGCCAGCGAACCACTGCTCCACCACCTTGGGCGGACCCCACAGGTCGTCGAGTGAGAACAACCCCTTGCGGGTACCGATGAGCACTGTCGGCATCATGGGACCACCACCATCACTTCCAGAGACGCCAACGCATCAGCCTCCTGATAGGGCCTGGAACACGTGGACCGTGTCCCCGGCCATGAGCGGGTCAGTCAACGATTCACGATCGATGACCTGGTTGTCATTGACGAAGAGCGCCACATGGCGACGCACCGAAAACCGTTCGTCAACGACATACGAACGGACCATGGGGTGCCGTTCGAAGTAGACAGCGAGCGCCTCGCCCACGCAGTTCGCCTCGACCGTTTCATCGGGACACGCCACGTGCCGTCGAAACGCTTTGGCGAACTTCACCGCTGCCACCCTGCGCAAGATACAACTTCTGCGGGCGGTAGCGTGCCAGGTTCATGCTGTACGCCGGAATCATTAGTGACGTCACCGACAAACTCGATGGGTGGTCGGCAAATTGGTGGTTCCTGGCAGTCATCTTTGCCATCGCGTTCTTCGACTCGGTGATCCCGATTGTGCCGAGCGAGACCTGCGTGATCATCGGTGGGGTCGCCGCTGGGCTGGGCAAACAACAGTTGGGATTCGTCATCATCGCCGGCGCCGTTGGGGCGTTTCTCGGCGACAACACCGCGTACCTCATCGGGCGGCGCGCGTCATCGTTCTTCCAACGTCGGGCTGAGCACAAGCCGAAGTTTGCCAAGAAACTCGACTGGGCGACCGGGCAGATCGCCGAACGCGGCGGGTTGCTGCTCATCACCGCCCGGTTCATCCCCGGTGGCCGTACCGCACTCACCCTGGCCAGCGGCATCACCAGGCAGTCTCACCGGTGGTTCGTGAAATGGGCGGCCGTGGCCGCAACGATCTGGGCGACCTACGCCGCCCTGCTCGGGTACCTGGGCGGGAAGCTGTTCAAGGACAACCACACCACGGCGTTCCTCGTCGCCTTCGGGCTGGCGCTCGGGATCAACGTCGTCATCGAGGTCGTTCGTCACCTCCGCAAGCGGCCCACCCCGGCCGTGTAGGTGTATCGGCGGGTCGACGGTCTACCGTCGGATTCGATGACGGCCTACCACCTCGCCCCGTTGCGTCTCGCCCCGTTGAACCTTGCCCAGTTGAACATCGGCAAACTCGTCGCCCCGATCGGTGATCAGCGGGTAGCCGAGTTCATCGACGCACTCGATTCGATCAACGCGCTTGGCGAGGCCAGCCCGGGGTTTGTCTGGCGGCTGAAGGATGAGGCGGGCAACGCCACCTCCATCAGGGCATTCGACGACCCCGACATCATTCCGAACCTCACGGTGTGGACGTCGGTCGAGGAGTTGAAGGCGTTCGCCTATCGCAGCGAGCACATCTCGTTCTTCAAACGGCGAGCCGAATGGTTCACCCCCGGCGACAGCGCCTTGGTGTTGTGGTGGATCCGTGAAGGGGAGTTGCCGACGATGGCCGAGGCTCGCCGGCGAGTCGAGTTCCTCGCCGCCAACGGTCCGTCGCCGTACGCCTTCGGGTTCGCCACGGTCGCTCGCCCCTTGGTCTTCCACCGGGCGACGATCGACGACACAGCCGCGCTCGGCTTGATCGGCGAACTGAACATCGAACTCCGGGATCGTTACCCCGAACCGGGCGCCAACCACTTCACCCTCACCGCCGACGATGTGGCCCCTGGGACGGGCGCGCTGTTCGTCGGGACGTACGACGGCGTGCCGATGGCCAGCGGGGCGATCCGCAAGATCGATGCCACGACGGCCGAGGTCAAGCGGATGTACGTGCGACCCGGAGCCCGCGGGTTGAAACTCGGCGCAGCAATGCTCGACCGCCTGCACACCGAGGCCGCCTCGATCGGCGTGACCCGAATGGTGCTCGAAACCGGCATTCGCCAGCCCGAGGCCGACGTCGTCTATCGCCGAGCGGGCTACGAAGCTGTTCCCTGCTGGGGTGAGTATCTCAACTCCCCCGACACCAGCGTCTGCATGGCCCGCGACCTCTAGCCGGCTATCTCCTCAGGAGTCATCAACGCGGCGACGGCCTGCTCCATGGGTGAGCCGGTCGCCATCGCCCATGCCGTACCGTCGTGATCCTCGGCAGATCGGTTTTGCGACAGCTTCCACTTGCCTTCCAACCGGGTAATCGGGATCTCAACCCCGACGATCTGACCGATCATCGCGTCGATGTAGTTGCGCGGCGCATCGTCCACCGACCACGGCTCAGCTCGTGTCGACTCGTGGACGATCGTGAGATCGCGGACTAACTGCTCCACCCAGGCCGCGTCGTCGTGGATGATCAGCGGACCCGAAGCGTGCACTGTCACGTAGTTCCACGTCGGCACGACTCGGCCATGGCGGGGCTTCGACGGATACATGCTCGGTGACACGTAGGCATCGGGGCCGTGGAAGATCACCAGCGCGTCGACGTGGGCCACCGCCGTCTGCCATTGCGGGTTGGCCCGAGCGACATGGCCGCGCAAGGTCCCGTACTCGCCGCGGTCGCGGTCAAGCACCCACGGCAACGTCGAACCGGTGAGCGCCGTCCCGTCGAAGGTGACGAGCTCGCCGATGGTGGCGGTGACCATCGCCTCGTGGATGGTGCTGGTCGAGGGGGCGACGAAGTGGCCGGGCAGGTACACACCTCCACGTTCGCACGCCGATGATGGCTCAGGCGAGGCGTTTGTCGAAGTGGCGTTCGAAGGCGTCGTAATAGTCAGTGTCGTCGACGAGGGCGCCCATCGCTACCCATTCCTCGTCGGTCATCGCTCGGCGGCCGGCGACCATCTCGGGGCCACCCCACGACACGGGGTAGCGCAGTTTGGGTTGGTCGGTGGTGATTGCGTGGTGGACGATCGCCCCGACCTCGAACGGATCGGTGGCCTCGGCGAGCCCGGCAGCGTACATCTGGAACATCCTCCGGTACGGGGCGTCGTAGGCCCCGGTCTGGTTGGGGGAGTCGATGTTCTTGGCGAAGATCGCCGACTTGGTGATTCCTGGCTCGATGATCGCCACTCGAATGCCGAACGGGGCGACTTCTTGGGCGAGGCCCTCGCTCATCCCCTCCAGCGCCCACTTCGAGGTGAAGTACGGCTGCTGGCCGATCGCCGCGACGCGCCCGACGATCGACGAGATATTGACGATGCAGCCATTTCCCCGCTGCCGCATCTGCGGCAGGACGGCCTGGATGCCGCGGATTGCGCCGTACAGGTTGATGTTCATCACCTCGGCGTACAGGCTGACTGGGCATTCCTCTGCCACCGAGTTGCCCCCGACCCCGGCGTTGTTGATCAGGTTGTCGACATGTCCGGCCCGCTCGAGAATCTCGGCCATACCGGTGCTCACCGAGTCATCGTCGGCAACATCGACGACGGCCAGACGGATCTCGACCCCGGCCTCGGTGGCCATCTGGTTGAGCTTGCCCGCCTTGTCAAGACTGCGGACCGTGCCGTACACCTCGTGGCCCCGTTGGGCGAGGTAGATGGCCGTCGCCCGGCCGATTCCCGAGTTTGCACCGGTTACTACAGAGACGATCGACATGATCGGAGCGTAGGCGAGGCCACGATGCGGGCTCGGGCCGAGTCCGACTCATCGGCCAACCTCTCCCGGCCGATCATCATGTTTGACCGAGCTAGATTGCCAGGCGAGGGGTTCGTTCTCCTCTCTTTGGCAGTTGGCAGGAACGAGGTAGCGCGATGTCCGATGAGGCCAACACGGTGATTCCTGAAACCGAGTGGATCGAATCGCTCGATGCCGGCGAGTCGGAGCATGCCGACGACCCGACCTCGGTCGAAGTGGAACTCGACACCGACGGATACGACGGGCGCGACGATCCGGCGGCCCGGCCGGTCGCCGAGGATCCACCCGAGCCGCCACTTCGCGGTGGGCCGCTGTTCCCGATCTCCAAGGCAGCCATCCCGAGTTGGTTGACGGCCTTTGCCAATGGCCGGATCCCCGCCCAGAACCTGATCAAGGTCGCCCCACTTGGGTCGGGGTATCTGATCCCCGAGGCCGCGGCCCGATGGCGCAGCTTGCAGAACGCCGCGCAGGCTGCCGGGTTCAATCTCACGATGACCGGGGCCTACCGCAGCTACGACGAGCAGGTGTCGCTGTTCTCCAGCCGCTACTCGACGACGGAAACTGGGGAGTCGACCAAGACCTGGAACGGTCAAAAGTTCTGGTTGAAGCGAGGCATGTCGATGGCGGCCGTGCCCGGTACGAGTAATCACGGGTGGGGTGCTGCTGTCGACACTGCTCTCGGTGGCTACGGAGCCGCAGCCCGACCCGTCGCCGGAGACGGTCGGTTTATGGAGTGGATCCTCGCCCACGCCGCCGAACACGGATGGTCGTGGGAAGTGCAGAGCGAGCCGTGGCATCTGCGGATCGTTGCCGTGCCACCCCAGGTGAGTGCGGGCTACCAGGTCCCCGCTCCGACGCTGGAACTCGGCGCCCGAGGTGGGCAGGTCGGGGCGCTCCAGAATCTCTGCAGCGAATTCGGCTGGGGCGATTGCGGACGGGCCGATGGCGATTTCGGACCGCGAACGCGGTTGGCAGTCATCGCCATGCAGTCGATGATCGCAGCGACTCCCGACGGACAATACGGGCCGCGCACCGCAGCTGCGCTGACCGCGTTTCTGGCGACCCCGGCGGCAACAGTCCGGCGCGACCGGGCCCGCCAGGCAAGGACTGGGCCGGCGAAGACCTGACGACTCGACCGCCGTACGGGTGGCGAGCACAACCCGGCTACGTCGACGGCGCGTCGGGCAGGTTCGATGAGCCGATGAAGCCGGTGACTGCGCTGGTCACCGCGTTGGTTCGAGCTCGCCCGGTG
>JANNNL010000751.1:0-10133 GCA_031398525.1 Actinomycetes bacterium
CACGAACGATTGTCGCAGTCGAACGCACCTTTGCTATCGACGCAGAGATTGACCTGATGTTCGGGCCCGAGTCACCGAGCGCAGCTCGCCCCGAATGGCAGCCAGAACGTCTGCGGTCGCACGACTATCTCGGCGGACTCGTGGCGCTGCGCGGCTCTCTTGCCCGGCGGCTGGTTGGAATTGCCGGCGACCGCTATCCGTATCACCGGTGGGACCTCGTGCTCCGGGCCGGGGAATTCGCCCGGGCGGTAGCGATCAGCGACCACCCGCTCGCCACTCGCCTGACGCCCACGGTGACACCGATGAATCCCGAGACCACTCGCCGGGGTCGTCAGATACTCCACGACCATTTCACCCGAGTGGGCATTCGAGCGCTCGCTGAAGCCACCCAAATACCCGGATACTTTCGAACCCGAAGGGTTCTGTCGGCGCATCCCAAGGTGTCCATACTGATCGCTTCGCCCAGCGCGAACCATGCCACGCCCGAGGATCACCTCGACGCTTTGTGCGAAGTCGTCGGCAGCATCGGTGAGAACTCGACGTACCAACCCCTCGAGGTCATCATCGTCACCGACGACTCCATTCCCTCCACCGCACTACACCGGTTGCGCGAACTCTGTGAAGGCTCGGCCGAGGTGCTTCCCGTCTGCCGCCCAGCCGCTGCAATATCCCGCCATCTCGAAATCGCCGCGTCACTCGCAACTGGCGATGTCTTGATCATCCTCGACGACACCTGCGTCGTCGACTCCGACCCTGAGTGGCTCGAAACTCTGGTCGCTCTGGCCATCGACCCATCGATCGGCGCGGCCTGCTCGGCTCCCGACGACGCACCGTTCACCACCGGTAACGGGAGTGTGTCCATCCAAACCGAGACCACGACGGTCGCCCGATCATGCATCGCCATTCGCCGCAAGGTACTGGCTGAAGTAGGCGGACTCTGCGACGAGGCGACCGGGTTGGCAACACCCGCAGCCCTGGCCGCTCTCGGCTTGACCTGCGTTCACACGCCCTTCGTCCGTCTGCGCCACCACCGCGCCGACCGACCACTCGCTACGACCTGAGCGCCCGTCAGGTCAAGACCACCACCCAAACCAGGCGACAACTTTTCGGTCCCGACATTTCCACTACGGCCATAGTGGTAATACACTGAGGTGTTGTGCAGGAAACCTCCAGCGGTGATACCGACCAAGGCGTTCAACCCGAATTGTTTCGCATTGCCGGTCTGCGCGCCCGGCCCGTGGGTGCCGAATCCGACATCCTGAACGGGGTTGACCTCACCGTCTACCCCGGCGAGATTCACGCCCTGATGGGACCCAACGGATGCGGCAAGTCGACACTCGCCGCCACCCTTTTGTCGAGCCCCGAATACGAAGTCACCGGTGGCGACCTCTATTACCAAGGCGACAACATCACCGACTGGCCAACCGAGGTCCGTGCGAAATCGGGAATGTTCCTCGGGTTCCAGTACCCCCAGGAGATTCCTGGGGTGTCGGTCATTCAGTTCTTGCGCCAAGCCTTATCGGCCCGTAAAGGCATTGACCTGTCGGTGCTCGAACTGCGGCTCGCCACGATGGAGTGGATGAAGCGCCTTGGCATGGACTCCAGCTTCGTCGACCGCTATCTCAACGAGGGCTTCTCGGGCGGCGAGAAGAAGCTCAACGAGATCCTCCAAATGGCAATTCTTGAGCCTGAACTAGCCATTCTCGACGAAACCGACTCCGGTCTCGACGTCGATGCGTTGCGCACCGTCTCGCACGGCATCCGCGAAATCAAGGCAGCTCGCCCGAAGCTCGGCATCGTGTTGATCACCCACTACCAACGACTGCTCCACGAGCTCGCGCCCGACCACGTCCACATCATGATCAACGGCCGTGTCGTGAAGTCAGGTGGCATGGAGCTCGCCACTCAACTGGAACGCGATGGCTACGAAGCCTTCCGCGATCAATGAGCACGGACCGATGAGCGCCATGTTCGACGTCGCCCGAGTCCAGGCCGATTTCCCGATTCTCAGTCGACATCTGAACGGGCGGCGACTCGTGTATCTCGACTCGGCGAACTCATCGCAGAAGCCGCGTCAGGTCATCGATGCGATGTCTCGATTCATGGAGTACAGCTACTCCCCGATCAACCGCAGCGCGTATCAGCTCGCCGTCGAATCCACCGACGCCTTCGAAGGTGCCCGCGGCAAAGTACGGGCATTCATCAACGCCCGCCGTGATCACGAGGTGATCTTCACCAAGAACGCCACCGAAGCGCTCAATCTGGTCGCCCACTCGTGGGGCCGAGCCAACCTTGCCGCCGGTGACGTGGTGGTCCTCACCCACATGGAGCACCACGCCAACATCGTGCCGTGGCACATGCTCGCCGCCGAGCGAGGCATCGTGCTGCGGTGGGTAGAACTCACCGCCGATGGCCAACTCGATCTGCACAACCTCGGCTCGCTGCTCGATGGAGCGAAAGCCTTCGCCTTCAGCGCCATGTCGAATGTGCTCGGAACGATCAACCCCGTACGCCACCTGACCGATGCGGCCCACGCCGCCGGGGCGATCGCCATTGTCGATGCCTGCCAGTTCGTGCCGCACAACATCACCGACGTGCAGGCAATGGAGGCAGATTTCCTCGTCTTTTCCAGCCACAAGCTGTGCGGGCCGAGCGGTATCGGCGTGCTGTGGGGCCGCGAAGATCTGCTCGACGCCATGCCCCCGTTCCTTGGTGGCGGCAACATGATCGCCGACGTGCGTCTCGACGGGTTCAGCTGTGCCGAGCTGCCCGCCAAATTCGAGGCCGGCACTCCTCCAATCACCGAGGCAGTCGGGCTCGGCGCGGCGATCGATTACCTCAATTGCCTCGGCATGGCCAATGTCCGCCGTCACGAGATGGAGATCGTCGACAAGGCGATCACTACGCTGAACAGCCGGTTTGGCGACGACATCACCATCCACGGCCCAACCAACCTCGAGGTCCGCGGCGCGACGCTGAGCTTCGCCTTCCGCGATATCCATCCTCACGACCTCAGCCAAGTGCTCGATCAGGCCAATGTGTGTGTACGGGCCGGTCATCACTGCGCGAAGCCGCTGATGCGGGTACTCGGGGCCTCGGCTACCGCCCGCGCCAGTTTCTACATCTACAACGACGAGCGTGACATCGATGCGCTCGCCGATGCGCTCGAAGGCGCATCGGACATCTTCAGCATCTGACCTGTAACTGCCTAGGGAGCGACCGTGCCGGGACTCGAAGACCTCTACCGCGAGATCATCCTCGACCATTACCGCACGCCGCGTAATCGCGGCCAACTGGAGACTCCGCCGGCGGTCGTCGCCGAGGGGCACAACCCGCTGTGTGGCGACGAAATTCAGGTGTACCTGCTCGTCGACGACGAGGGGATGATTGCCGATGTCAAGGTGTCGGGCCAAGGCTGCTCGATCAGCCAGAGTTCTGCTTCGATGATGACGCAAGCGGTGAAGGGCAAGCCGGCCGCCGAGGCCCGCCGCATCGTACGGGCGTTCAAGGCGATGATGTCGCTTCCCGACGAGGACGCGGCCGACGACGGGCCGGTCAATCTCGGCGATCTCGAGGCGCTGCAGGGCGTCGTCAAGTTCCCCGTGCGCATCAAGTGCGCCACTCTGGCGTGGAACACCTTCACCCAGTGCCTCGATCACTCCGTCTCATCGGCCTGAGGCGACACGCTTCACGCTCCCTGGTCCCCTGCGGAGACACGCTTCACGCGCGCCGCAGAGTCGTCACCAGTCCCGATGAGCAGCGCACGAGATCGGCGGGGGTCAGCGGGAACACGTCATGCCAGGTGCCGGCCGCCGCCCAGACCTCGTCATACTGCAGCAGATCAGGGTCGATAAATACCCGAAGCGCCGATCGATGCCCGAAGGGGGGCACGCCGCCGATCGGAAAGCCAGTGACATCCCGCACGGTGTCGGCGTCGACCCGAGCCGCTTTCAGTCCCCCGGCGGCGGATGCCAACAGCCGCTCATCAAGTTGGTTCGATCCACTGACGTAGGCGAGCACGACCTCACCATCAACCGCAAAGATCAGACTTTTGACGATCTGACCGACCGCAACTCCGATCGCCGCGGCCGCATCAACTGCGGTCTTGGTGCCATCGGGGAACTGCCGCGTCGAGATCTCCAGTCCCGCCTCTGCGGCAGCCGCAACAACCCGACGAACGTTGGCATGCATCTCGCTCACAGAACGCTGACGTTAGCCGTGGCAGGGTGCGATCGGTGCCTACGACTCGCCCAATTCATCGATCGCGGCTGCCACTCGGCGGTCCAATTCGGTGACCCGACCGCCGACCGAGTGGGTCGTCAACGAGATCACGACTCGATTCCATGAGTTCGACCAGTCAGGGTGGTGATCATGCGTCTCAGCCACCATCGCCACTCGGCTCATGAAGCCAAACGCCTCCGAGAAGTTTCGAAAGACGAACTCGCGGCGCAAGGCGTTGTCCGTCTCGACCCAGCCTGCATCGCCTACACCGCTACCGATGTCCATCGATCCAGCCTGCCACAGCCCGTCGCCTCATCCGTGCAACCAACCTGGCAACGACTGCTCGCGGTCGTTGATCGCCGCGCGTGGCCTGTGCCGCGCGTAGGCTGCTAGGCCACAGGGCCCACCGCCTGAGCATTCCGAGCCGCGGTCGAGCGGGCCCCTCGGCGCTGCTCAGCGGTATGACATACGAGGAGAAGACATGCAGCATCCGACGAGGACTTCCATCACGCGACGCCGGTTGTTCGGTATCGGCGCAGCCACTGGTGCGGCCGTCGCCACCGGCACTACCGCAACGGCGTTCGCTGCACCCGGGCCTGACAGCGCAGGGGGGGCTGGCCTGTCGGTTTCCGACGCCGCCCGCCCCAACGCCGTCACTCCCGCAACCATCGTTCCCGGCGCAAGCGTCCTCGCCATCGGTTACAGCGCCTTCCAGGCCGCCGGCACTCCGTCGGCTGCTGGCCAAGCAACGCCCAGCAGCCTGGTCTTCGCCTCGCCGGCGAGCATCGGAAACACCGCTCCGAGTAGCTGGGTACACGCACCACTCTCGCTGCCCGCCGGAGCCAAGATTCTGCGAATCGACGTCATCGGCTACCGCACGACGACCGGTACTCAGACTTGGAACCTATATCGCACCAATCTGCAGGGCCCGGCGGGCTTGGTCAGCGTCGGAACCGTTGTCACCAACGTTGCCAACGGCGATGTGCAGGCCACTTTCGCCTTCGCCACCCCGGTGGTCGTCGGCATCGGCGACGCCTTCCACATCGAACTGTCGAACTCGACGATCGACAGTCGCGCCGCCGGTGCCCTGGTGCAATACGTCCCAGCCCCCAGCGGCGGGCTCGTGACCATCGCTCCCAAGCGCGTGTACGACAGCCGGAGGGATGCGGCCGGCAAGATCGTCAAGGGCGCAACCCGAGTCGTCAACGTGTCCAACGAAATCGTCACGGCCATCAGTGTGGTCCCGGCCGGGGCCAAGGCCATCGCCTACAACCTCACGATCACCGGCACCGAGTCCGACTATGGGTACCTCGCCATCGTGCCCGGTGGCGACGCGACTGGCGGTGTGTCCTCGATCAACTGGGACAAGGCCAAGGCCACCTTGGCCAACGGATTGATCGTCGGAGTCAACGCCAACCGCGAGGTCTCGGTGTTCTGCGACGGAACTGGCACGACGAAGGCTGACTTTGTGATCGACGTCGTCGGCTACTTCCTCTAGTCACTAACGGTGCCGGTTGGCACCGAGGTCAGCTCACTTCCTGAAAGTACCGGTCAACTAATCCCGCTCGGGGCGCGTTTGCCGGTACTTTCTGTAGTATTTTCCTGAATAGTATTCAGGAGGATCAGATGTCCGATCGCGACCACCGTCTCTCAATGACCCGACGCCGGCTCTTCGGCGCGGGAGCAGGTGCCGCTGCAGCCTGGACCGTCGCTACGCCGTCTGCCGCAGCCAGCGACGAGCAGGTTCCGATGCCTCCAAATGGCACTGGTGGTCTCGGTGCCGGTTCTGGCGCGGCTCATCCAATGGTTGCGCCAACTCCTGTGACCGGAGCGGCGATGGACACCATTGCGAAGTTCGACTTCGTGCCGACGAGCCAAGGCGGCGGAAGTAGCCTGCAGATTGACTCGGTGTCGGGCGGAACGTTCAACTCGGCATTTCAGGGTGCCCTCGTCGCTCCCATCAACGTTCCGACGTCTGCCCGGCTTCGTCAAATCGACGCGTACGGATATCGCAACGGTCCTCCCGGCGTGCAGACCTGGTATCTGCGCCGCGTCGACATGGCCGGACTCATCGAGGACATCGCTGACCAGAGCGTCAACGCCACCGGACCGATTCATCTCACCTTCGGTGGCCTCGACGTGCGAGTCAGCCCTGGTGAACGGCTCTATCTCGAACTTTCACCGTCATCGCCGACGTCGACGGCGCTCGGCGCGGTCTTCCAGTACGTGAATCCCGCCGCCGGACTCGTGTTGTTCGGCGACCCATCGGTCACCCCCGATCCCGCCAAGCCGAACGGCCCGGTGCGGGTGTACGACAGTCGCAAGGATGTCGCCCGAGGCAAGCTCGGGATCGCGCAGACCCGCCAAGTCAGTGTGGCCAACGAAATGCCGGCGCCCGATGGCAATGGCCGGCAGAACGTCGTGCCCATCGGGGCTCGGGCCATCGCCTACAACTTGACGATCACTGATACCGAGACCACGTTCGGGTTCCTGCAAGTTGTACCCGCCGGTCAATCGAACTTCGGCGCATCGTCGATCAATTGGGACAAGGCCAATACAACAATCGCCAACGGCCTCATTGTCGGCATCAGCGCATCGCGTGAGATCGTCGTGCGCTGTGATGGAGTCCCAGCCACACCGGTCAAGACTCATTTCGTGATCGACGTCACCGGCTACTTCGTCTGACCCCGGCGTTCGAGCAGCCGGGCAGCAGTCGCGGTTGCCCGACGCCACCGCCCCGGTAGCATCAGGTGCAAGCGAAGGGGAGTATCCCACTTCCACGGCATCGTCATCACGGCTTGTCCCGGTGCCTGGTCCCCAGTTTGGGGAGGGAGAGACCTTCGGCCGATAGCCATCGATGCCGAAGGAATCCAACCGCACATGTCCCCTGCAGAGCTCATCGCCGAGCTTGTCGAGTTTCTCGCCGAGCCGGCGATACGGCTGTGGAACAAGCTGCGGAACAAAACCCCTCGGCTGAGATGTTCACCCAAGCAGACGTCGCATCACCTACCGTGAGCGACCGGAGGAGAACATGTTCAAGAACACCATGAAGACAACGGTGATGCTGGCCGGACTCGGCGGTCTCATCGTGGCCATCTCGGGCCTCTTCGGCCGCTCGATGCTGCCCATCGGTCTCGGCCTCGCTTTGGTAATGGTCGGCGGGTCCTATTGGTTCAGTGACAAGCTGGCGATCCGGTCGGCCAAGGCCCAGATTGTCACCAGGGAGCAGGCGCCGGAGTTCTACGACATGGTCGCCTCACTCGCCCAGCGAGCGGGGATGCCGATGCCGAAGGTGGCAGTGTCACCTTCGGCACAACCCAACGCCTTCGCCACCGGCCGGGGTCCGAAGCACGCTGTCGTCTGTGCGACGCAGGGACTGCTGCAATCAATGCCCCGCGACGAGATTGAGGGAGTCATGGCTCACGAGCTGATGCATGTGAAGCACCGCGACATCCTTATTGGGTCAGTCGCCGCAGCGATCGCCACGGGAATCTCGTTCATTGCCAACATGGCGATGTTCGCCGGCATGTTCGGCGGGGGGCGAGACGACGAGGATCGACCGAACCCCATCGCGTTGCTGGCCATCACCATGCTCGCTCCGATCGCAGCCAGCCTGATGCAGATGGCCGTGTCACGGTCACGGGAGTTCGAAGCCGACCGTGGGGCGGCCCAGCTGCTAGGCAGCGGTGATTCGCTCGCCCGAGCACTCCAGCGAATCGAATCGTTGGCGACCGGGCGGCCGATGCAGGTGGCTCCACAACAGGCCTACGCCTACATTCACAACCCGCTGTCTGGCCCCCAGCGCCGCACCGGAGGTCTGAACATGGCCAAGCTCTTCTCGACCCACCCGCCCACGGAGGAGCGCGTTCGGCGCCTGCGCGAGCTTCAGGGCTGAGTCCCGCCTGGCGTCGGCCTACACCCTGAACAAGTCATCGAGGCTGCCTCCGCGTCCCGCAGGGGCGGCCTCGGTCGCGTATCCGGCGTAACCCGATCGCTCCAGCTCGTCGGCCAACTCGGGGCCACCGCTGGCCGCAATGCGCCCACCAGCGAGCACGTGCACCACATCGGGGCGGAGTTCTTCGAGGAGCCGGCTGTAGTGCGTAATGACCAGCGCTCCCATGCCCGCCGAGGTCAACGCCTCAACCCGTCGTGCACAATCGCGCAGCGCGTCGATATCGAGGCCGGAGTCGAGTTCGTCGAGGATCGCGATCCGCGGGTTGAGCACGGCCAGCTGGAGCGTTTCGTTGCGCTTCTTCTCGCCGCCGGAGAGATCGACGTTCAGCGCTCGGCCGAGGAACTGCTCGTCGAATCCGATGGATCCGGCCTCGACCCGAATGAGTGCGTCAAGATCGTCGATGCTCCGGTCGCGGGCGACGAGCGCCTCGCGCAAGACATCGTGAAGATGAACGCCGGGCACTTCGCTGGGGTATTGCATGACCAGGTGCAAGCCGCGCACCGCCCGCTCCCAGGTGGGAAGGGCCAGCATGTCTTCACCGTCGAGCAGCACCTGACCACCGAGCACCTGATAGCCGGGGCGGCCCATGATGACCGCTGACAGCGTGGACTTCCCCGCACCGTTCGGGCCCATCACGGCGTGGACCTCGCCGGAACGGATCGTCAGATCGACACCGTACAAAATCTGCTTGCCGACGACCGCAGCCTGCAGATCGATGATCTCGAGGACGGTCACTGGTCCACACTCCTGAGTTCGGGATCCGGCAGTGTCACGAGGTCTCCTTCCGGGGGATTTCGCCATCGAGGACCAGCACGATGCGACCGTCGATGACCGAAACGTCATAGACCGGGACCGGTTGGGTCGCCGGCAATGTCGATGGAACTCCGGTGCGCAGGCTAAAGGCGCTGCCGTGCTTCCAGCATTCGATCTCGCAGTCCTCCGCGATGACCTCACCCTCGGCCAGCGAGACATCGGCATGCGAACACGTGTCGCCGATTGCGTAGACGTCGGCACCAATGCGCACCAGGGCGATCTTGCGGTCACCAACGATCACCTGGCGAGCCGTGCCAGTCGCCATATCGGCCAACGCACCAAGATCAATCGTGGTGGTCATCCGGTCACCTCAACGGCGGGGGCCTGGGCAACGGGGGTTTCATGCAGCGAGACCCGCGCCAGTTTGGCGGCCACGCGAGCCCTCAGCTCATCGACCAGCTCGGGCGGGGCATTCAACCGATCGAATACCTCGCCGAAGTACCCGGCAAGAATCAACCGCTGGGCCTGCAGCGGTGGCACGCCGCGGCTTTCGAGATAGAAGACCTGGTCGGCGTCGAGCGGCCCGACCGTCGAGGCATGGCTGCACTTGACGTCGTTGGTCTCGATCTCAAGGTTTGGCACGCTCTCGGCCCACGCCCCCCGAGACAAAGTCAAGTTGCGATTCGTTTGGTAGGCGCTGGTGCCCCGGGCCTCGGGCCCGATCTTGATGAGCCCCGTGTACACCGAGTGGGCCGTGTCGTTGACCGCGCCCTTGAACAGCAGGTCAGCGGTGGTCTTCGGGGCGATGTGGTGCTGGATGGTGCGGAAGTCGTGCATTTGATCGCCATCGGCGAAGTAGAGTGCGATCTGTTCGGTATGCGCGCCTGCCCCGTCGGCCGAGGCATCGGTACGGAAGCGGGCGTACGAGCCGCCGAGCGACACGGTGCCCAACGACGTAGTCGAATCACGGTCGCCGCTGGCCCGCTGATGGCCGATCAATGCCGTCGAGTGACCGAGTTCGTTGATCGCCAAGTAGCGCACCCGAGCCGCCGGACCGACCCGCAGATCGAGTACCGGAACAATGGCCGCAACCGCATCGTCAGCCGAGGTGAAGCGCTCGATCACGTTGCATTCGCTGTCGGCACCGGCGACGATGACCAACCGAGGGAAGGTGATCTGACCGTCGCCGACGATGTGGTCGATG
>JANNNL010000003.1:0-9848 GCA_031398525.1 Actinomycetes bacterium
CGAAAGGTCCGGGCCTTTCTGCATGTCGGGGCGCTCCCGTCAACACGAGGCGATTCAGTGCGAGCTGGCGTCGAGTTCGGCGATCAGTTTCTTGGTGGCGATCGTGCGGTAGCTCTCTTCGATCCAGTCTTCGAGCACCTCGGCCGGTGGGCATTCGTGCGAGTCGACCATGATCGTCACCCAGCCGGCCTTGCCCAACCCGTAGCCGGTCGGCTTGGCACAGGTCAGCAACTTGGCCTGTTCATGCGACTCGGGAAGCTTCACCGACACTCCCGGATATTGCTCACTGCCGATGAACACGAAGATCTTCTTGCCCACCTTCACGACCAAATCGTCCCACGGGTGATCCTCCCATGCTCCCGGGAACGCCAACGAGAACGCCAATAGGCGATCGAGGAGCGACGTCACGGTGGTCGACATAGGCCCGATCGTAACGAGGCCCCGCCACGCGCGAAGCAAGGGAGGCGAGCAACGAGATACCCTCGACCGATGGATTCGAGCGAGATCGTCATCGCATTCTTCGAGCGAATGCAGGCCCGGGACTGGCGCGGCGCAGGACTACTGCTGGCCAACGGGACGATCGTCAGGGGAGTTGAGCACTGGGTCACGGAACGATCTGAAACCCCACCGGAATGGCGCATCGCCTACGCGTCGGTCCGACCGGACGATGTCTGAGCACTGGCCGACGAGCCGAGTGAGCCGAGCTACGGCTGCGGTCGTCGCGGGGATCACGCTCGGACTGACCGGCTGCGGACCGCAGTCCCTGGCCGAAGCGGAACAGTCGGCCGCGACGTCCTGGCTCGCTGCCGCGGACCCCCCGCCATCCACCGCCGCCACGCCATCGACCGTCGCCGCGACGACGCCGGTCTCCATCGTCATCGAGACCGCACCCACCGCAACAACCGCGGCCAGCCGGGTAAGTCGACGCGGTATCGACGACGATTGCGACCTCGCCTTGGCCACCCGCATCGGAACGAGCCATCCCGAGGCCGGGCAGTTGATCGTTGTCCGTACGTCCGACTGGGCGGCGACCACCGGGTTCCTCGACGTCGCGCGACGCGAGGCCGATGGCACGTGGTCGTGTGAGCGGGGCAACCAACCGGCAGTGGTCGGTCGGGCCGGAACTCGTCCGCTGCTGCAGCGACGGTCGGGCGATGGCACAACTCCCGCCGGATTCTTCCCCCTCGATGCGACTACCGCGTGGGACGGTCAGCAGTTTCAATTCTTCGGCAATGGCCCCGACCCCGGGGTGAGAGGAACATATCGGCAGGTCAAGCCCGAGGATTGCTGGGGAGCTACGCCGGGCGACCCGGCCTACGGCCACCTGGTCAACCGTCCGAACTGCCCGGGCCCCGATGACGAGGACCTCGAACGCATCGGAGATGTCTACGTCCACGCCGCGCTGATCGGAGCGAATCCCGAGCCTGACGTGTCGGGCGATGCGCCGGGAGAAATCCCCTATGCGGCCGCCATTTTCCTCCACCGCAACAACTACGGCAGCGGGAAGACCTCCGGGCCGGTCAAGCCGACGAGCGGATGCGTATCGTTGGCAATCGACGACCTCATCGCCACGCTGCAACTCATTGACCCCACAGAACATCCGTATTTCGCCATCGGCCCGGCAGACTCTTGGTCGTGAAACGCCCGTTCTGGATGCACCAACTCGTCGAATACATCCTGGGTATCGCACTGATCTCCCAGGGGGTGCAGTCGCCCAGGCCGTTGGTCCCTTCGCTCTTTGGCCTGGCCATCATGATCAATGCGTCGGCCGTCGCCGGGCCACTGTCGGCGTTTCGTGCCATCCCTCGCCGGGTTCATCGGATTGCTGATTTCGTCTTGGCTGCGGCGATGGTCGTCGGCGCCGTGGTGTTGCGTCGTCATATCGATGGTTCGAGCCAGTTCGTCGTGATCGGTGTCGGGCTGGTGATGGGTTTCATTGCCTGGCGGACCAACTACGCCGAAAAGCCAAAACGGGTACCGGTCGCTGCGGACGGCCGGTCCGACGAGATTGGCCGCATGGCCGGCCGGGTCGCCGCAGGTGGCGTCAAGCTCTACCGCCGCCGCAAAGGTGCGTGATCAGGACGCCGTCCGACGGCCTTATCCTGGGAGGATGTCGTTTGAAACTCCCGCCCCCGATCTTGCCAAGCTGCTCGGCCATTGGGACGAATGGGAACGGGGTGACGAGACCCCGGGTCGGGTGCTCGCCAACTTGAAGACCGCCGGAATGCCGGGTCTCCTGCGCCAGTTGATCGCGAGCGGCTGGCAGCCGACCGCATAGTCGTCCAGTCATCACGTGAACGCGACTCCTTCGCCGCGACGCGTCGGCGGTGACCAGCGCATTCCCCGTCCGCCAGCGTGGGCCCAAGGGCCGACCTCACCGTGGGCCGCTCAGCGCGATCAGGCACCGGAGCGGCTCAACATCGACGCCGTGCTCGCCGCGGTCCCGCCGCTGGACATCCGTCGCGCCCGAACCCCGGCGTTCGAGGACTCCCGACCATCGGCGGTACTGATCGCCCTCTACGACGGACCGCAGGGAGCCGAGGTCGTGCTGACGAGACGGTCCAAGCGACTTTCGAACCACCGCGGCGAGATCAGCTTTCCCGGTGGCCGAACGGACGCCGGCGAGTCGGCGGTCGACACCGCACTGCGTGAGGCCCACGAAGAGGTCGGTCTCGACCCCCGGCTTGTCACCGTGTGCGGCGAACTTGGACATCTCAATACCCTGGTCTCGCGCAGCTACATCGTTCCGGTCGTTGCTCGCCTGGAATCGCGGCCCGTCCTGAAACCCAGCCCGGCCGAGGTTGATCGCGTGTTGTTCGTGCCCTTGACTGAACTGGTCCGTGCCGATACCCACCGCGAGGAATGTTGGGGGACCCCGCCAGACGATTTCTCGATCCACTTCTTCGAACTCGACGACGAGACGATTTGGGGGGCAACGGGACGAATGTTGTATCAACTGCTCTGCCTGGCCTTCCTTCTTCCGGCAACCGCGACGATTTGGTAGTCACCGGTTCGGTGCCTTCCTCCCAACGGGGTGCAGTTTGCGAAGAGCGGTTGAACAATCGCGTTCAGCACTCTCGGGGTGTGCGACGGAGCACGTTCCTCATGTGTCGGTCGTCGACGACAACCATCCCCCTGCAGCAGATGATTTGCTCATGGCAATCGCACACACCACCCACCAGTCCCCGTCAGCCCATCATGTCGACATTTCCGTCGCCGCCGCGCTCGTTCGTCAGGCGCAGTCCGGTGCCCCCAAGGCCCTTGGTGAGCTGATGCGGCTCTGCTTCCCACTCGTCAGAGGACGAGCGGCGGTCCTCCTCGGTTCTCGCGGCGACCCTGAAGATGTGGCCCAAGAGGTCTTCGAGCGGCTGATGAAGAACGTCCACACCCTGCGCGAACCCGAGGGAGTGATCGCTTGGCTCATGGTCGTCACCCGCCGGACGGCGATCGAGATGTCCCGCAAGGCAGCCGGGGTTGTGCCCCAGGCCGAATTGGGTGACCTGACCGCCGGCGTCGAATCGACCGAGGATGAAGCAATCAGTCGATGCGGCCGACTACAGGCCCACAAGTCGGTGCGTGACGCGCTCGCTCAACTCGACGACGCCGACCGGCGGCTGTTGGTCCTGCTGCACCGCGACGACCGGCCTCACTACGCCGAGGTGAGCGCGGCCGTCGGGCGTCCGGTCGGAAGCCTCGGCCCAACCCGCCAGCGTCTGCTGCGTCGATTGAAGAATTCGCCGTACCTGCTGCCGCTGGCACATTCGGCATAGTAAGACGGGGGGTCGGCTATGACACCACTCAATAGTGTCCGGCCACCCCGCCGCAAGTGGTAGACACCAGTGCCATGCACATTCTGTTGGAGCTTCTGACCGAGCCGGAACGCGCCGACTTACTTCGCAGCACCGTGGTCCGTCGATATGGCCGGGATGAGGTCGTGTTTCATGAGGGAGACATCGGCGATGCATTGCACATCGTCGAGCGGGGCCTGTTCGTGGCCCGCAGCTCAAACACCACGGGCCATGTGCTCACGCTGAATGTGTTCCGAGCAGGTTCCGTCTTCGGTGAATTGGCGATGATCGCCGACAACAACATTCGCTCGGCGACCGTGAGCTCCGTGTCGCCAGGGCAGACCCGCATCATTCGCCGAGCAGACTTTGAACGGTTGCGTACGTCGAATCCTCAAATCGACCGGTTTCTCGTCAAGGTCCTTGCCGACCGAAATCGACAGTTGACGAGCCAGGTGATGGAGCTGATGTTCACGCCCACCCACCAGCGGGTCCACCGCGAGGTCGTGCGGCTCGACGACCTTGGTATCGCTACCGGCGACGATGGCTGGATTCACCTCGGCCAGGAGGAATTGGCGACCCTAACCGGCACGACTCGGGCAACGGTCAACCGAGCCCTGCGCGAGGCAGAGAAGGCAGGCTTGGTGGAACTCCGTCGCGGTGCCACGCGAATCATCGATCGAAAGGGGCTGATCGCGTTCGCCAAGTAGTCACGAGCCCGGTCGAACCCCGGTCGAACCCCGGTCAAACCCCGGTCAAACCCCCGGTTGGCGCGGATGAGAGCGTTCGCTCAGCGCCGCTCACGACGGATTTGTGCGAACCACCAGGTGCCACCACAGCTCAAGTAACTGACGAGCGGAGCGGGCGATCGCCGGCACTCGGAAGAACTGCGACTTTCCCGAAGGCCGGAAATAGTGGTGAACCGGCACCTCGACGTACCACGCCCCGGCCTGCTCGAACCGGCGCATCATTTCCACGCAGATCACCCCGCTGGTCGATGTCAGCGGATGGGCCACAAACAACTCTCGACGGAACAGCCGGAAGTCGCAGTCGGTGTCGCGCACTTTCAGGCTGAACAACAACTTGACGACGTGGTGGTACACCCGGCCGATGACCTTGCGATACCACGAATCGCCTCGGCCCAGCTTCCAACCCTGGGCGATGTCCGTGCCGGGTCGCACCGCAGCCACCAGATCGGCAACCTCGGCGGCGTCATACTGAGCATCCCCGTCGGTATAGAAAATCCACTCCTTGGTCGCCGCAGAGAAGCCTGAAATGAGTGCACCGCCATAGCCACGATTTTGCGGATGGTGGATGACTTGCAGGGCCGGGAATTGCACGGCCAGGTCGGCCAGCACGGCCGCCGAGTCATCTCGCGAGCCGTCGTTGACGACGATGATTTCGTAGTCGTCGACGAGACTCTGCAATGCCTTGTCGACGTCACCCACCATCTTGCCGATCGATTCGGCATCGTTGTAGCAGGGGAAGAACGCTGACACGCTTGTGACCAGAGGATTTCGACCGATCTGATTGCCCATTGCCTCTATCTTCTCAGCGCTCACAGGGTTCGCAACGCATTTGCCACAACGTCAACCTCGGCGTCGTTCATCTCGGGGAAGCACGGCACCGACACGCACTGCGCCGCCCACGCCTCGGCTTCGGGACAAGGCTGGCGGGTCAATGTGCGATACGCCGGCTGCTCGGTCAGCGCCAAGGGGTAGTGGATCGCGGTCGCAACATCAAGCGCCTCCAGCCGGTCCCGGATAGCCGGGCGGTCGACCGCTCGAAACACGCAAAGGTGGTACACGTGGCGCGCGTGATCGGCTTGCCAGTCGAGATGGGGTGCTGCGGCTCGGTATGCCGCGGCTATGGCCCGGCGACGATCGTTGTCATCGGCGAGATGTCCGAGGCAGATGCGGAGCCAGCCCGCCTCGATCTCTGACATGCGAAAGTTCTGCGACCGCTCGACGTGGACATACTGCTCGGTCATCCCGTGGACGCGCAGCCGCCGGATCATGCCGGCGATCTCCTCGTCGTCGGTGGCAACGGCCCCGCCGTCACCGATTCCGCCCAGATTTTTCGTCGGGTAGAACGAGTAGGCCACGGCGTCGCTGCGCCGCTGCGATGGGTCGAGCGCCCCGTGGGCCTGGGCGGCATCTTCGATCACGGGTAGGTCGGTGACCGGCACCTCAGCCGGACGTCCATACAGGTGCACGACGATGATCGCTTTGGTCCGCTCGGTGCGGGCGGCATCCCACACGGCGGGGTCAACCGCCGCCGTCGCCCGGTCAACATCCACAAAGACTGGCGTGGCCCCGACGGCGCACACCGCAGCGGCGGTCGGCACCGCGGTAAACGCGGGCACCAAAACCTCGTCGCCAGGACCGACATGTAGCGCGGCGAGGGTCAGTTGGATCGCAGTCGCCCCCGACGCCACCCCGATGACATGCCGGTGAGCCGACCATGCCGCCAACTCGGCTTCCAGCCCAGACAGCTCAGGACCGAGCAACACGTGGCCGCTCGTCGTGACGCGCTCAACAACCTCGGCAAAGGCGGCAGCGTGGCGACGGGTGCGACGGCTCAGATCGACGACGGGGATAGATACCACGGGTACTGACGGTAGAAGGTGATCGTCCGTTCAACAGCTTCTTCGAGCGAAATCTCCGGCTTCCAGCCGAGCAATGTGAGCGCTTTGGAGACATCACAACCGAAATCGCCGATATCGATGCGAGCCAGATGGGGTGGGAACTCGACAAACCGCAACTCGCTCGACGTACCAGCGGCGTCGATCATCGTCGAGGCAATTTCGCGCAAACTCCAACTCGTCGTGTTGCCGACGTTGATGATCTCGCCAACGGCGCCGGGCGCCAATGCCGCTGCGACGATTGCTCGAACGGCATCGTCGATGAACAGGCAATCTCGGCGCTGCTCGCCCGTCCCGAAGAGATCGATCGGTTCGCCGAGCAGCACGCGACGCACGAAGACCGGCAAAACGCCCAGGTCGTCTTTCAACAGATTTTGTCGAGGGCCGAACACGTTGGTGAGGCGCAGCACTGTTGGTGCCAGACCATGCACCCGGCCATACAGCAGATGGAACTGCTCGCAGGCGAACTTGTCGATGCCGTTGACATCGACCGGA
The DNA here is from genome assembly GCA_031398525.1 of Actinomycetes bacterium. Lineage (GTDB taxonomy): Bacteria > Actinomycetota > Acidimicrobiia > Acidimicrobiales > Ilumatobacteraceae > JANMJD01. Next base: position 6,925 of record JANNNL010000003.1, read on the forward strand.
CTCGTGGGATGCAATTCGTCGACGGGCAGGTATTCGGGCCGGCCGTAGACCTGGCGGGTCGAGGTGAGCACTAGCCGAGCCTGGGGCGAGACTCGCCGCACCAGTTCAAGGAACCCCAGGTGACTGCGCACATTCACGTCGAGGTCGCGCAGCGGGTCGGTCATGCTGGCGTGGTGGCTCACCTGGCCGGCGATGTTGAACACCATGTCGGCGCCAGCAAGCACATCGCCGACCTCGTCGGCCGCCAGATCGGCGACCAACACCTCGATACGGTCGAACCCGACGCAATCGTTCGAGATGTTGCGCTGATCGCCGCCGTGCTCGGCAATCAGTGCGTCGACGACGCGCACCGTGGACCCGGCCGCCGCCAGCGCCGCAGCAACGTTGGAGCCGACAAATCCCAGTCCACCGGTGACAACGCAGGTACGGCCGGCCAGCCCGTCGAACTCGCATAACAGGTCAGCAGTCATCAGCGGACAACAGGCTAACGGCCCGCCGGTCACGCTGAGCGTCGGCCTACCTCGGTGATAGATGTCATATCCACACGGCGTCCACTACGCTCATCGCAGTGTCTACGCCCGGCAAAGCGCCTTCATTAGGGCGCGAATCATCGGTCGTGGCGATCGTTGCCGGGTTATGCACGATTCCGGTACTTCAACTGTGGCGGGCTCCGCTGTCAGTTCCAATGGAGTACGAGGGCGATGCAACCTTCTACCTGATGGTCACCCGGGAACTGAAGGAGACCGGCGGCTACTTGACGACCTCACATATGGGTTACCCGTTTGGGCAGCAGCTGTACGACCTCCCCCAAGGCGTCGACCATCTCAATCTGCTGATCCTTCGCATCCTTGCTTGGTTCTGTGCGCCCGCTACCGCCATGAACCTGTTCTTTCTGCTTGGGTTCGCTGCGGTCGCCGGCACGTCGCACTATGCGCTTCGTCGGCTGGGGGCACGTGCCTCGTTCGCCGCGGCCGGTTCGTTGCTGTACGCATTTCTGCCCTATCACATGCTGCGCGGCACCGCGCATCTGCTGCTCTCGTCGTATGCACTGGTGCCGATCTCGGTGCTGTTCATGCTCGCAGTGATGGGTGACGAGCCGCCGTTCGTCGGGCATCGCCTGCGCTGGTGGCCCGGGCTGCGCCTCGATCGCCAGGCATGGTGGGTGCTGGCGGGCTGCGCGGGGATCGGATCGGCTGGGTCGTACTACGCCGTGTTCTTCGGTTACCTGGCGGTCGCCGCCGGCGTCGTCACATCGCTGGCTCGGCGTCATTGGCGTCATCTGTGGTCGGGTCTCATTGCTGCGACGATCACCCTCGCGGCGATGGTGCTGAATACGTTGCCGACGATCCTCTACTGGCGACGGGAAGGCACGAACCCCCGGGTGTTTTCTCGGTTGGTACAGGAAACCGAGCAGTACGGCCTGCGTATCCAACAGCTGTTCATGCCGCGGCTCGACCATCGCATCGGCAAACTGGCCCGAGCCGGGTTTCGCGCCTTTGCTGGGCCGATCTATTCCGAACAAGGGTCGTATCTCGGCGTCGTCGTCGGCATCGGGTTCATCGTCGCCGTGGTCGCCGCCTTGGCGAACGCCGTGGGCGGATCGTCACCTCGCGGCCGCATGACGACGATCAGTAACGCCGGGCTACTCGGCATCGTGGCCATGATCACGGCGACCATCAGCGGTTTGTCATACTTGCTCGCGCTGGGCGGGTTGACGATGATCCGCGGCTGGAATCGGATGTCGATCGTGATCGGCTTCTTCGGCGTGATCGGACTCGTCGTCGGCTTGTCGATCCTCGCTGATCGCGTACGCCTGCGGCGCAACGCCAAGGTCGAACGGCGGGCTGTAGCGGTTGCGCTGGTCACCGTGCTCGCCATCGGGGCCTTCGATCAAACGTCCCCCAACGACGGCCGCAGCGCCGCTGCCGTTCGAGCTGTGTGGGACAACGACGCCGCATTCTTCTCCGGCATCGAGGCGACCCTGCCCCGCGGTTCGGCCGTCTACCAGTTCCCCGAGTCACCGTTTCCCGAGGGCGGCTCGGTCGGCAGAACGGGCCTGTACGACGGCGCACGCGGATACTTACATGCCCCCAAGCTCAAATGGAGCTTTGGGGCAGTGCTGGGTCGCCATCTCGACCGACCCGCCGACTTGGCATCGTGGGACGCCAACCGCATTGCCGACTACCTCCACGAGCAAGGCTTTCGGGCGATTGTCGTCGACCGCTACGGCTACGCCGACAGTGGTGTCGAGCTTGTCGACCGGTTGTCGGCATTGGGGTCTCCAACCCAGAGCGCGGATGGTCGCTACTTGTGGTTCGACATCGGTCCTCCCACGGGCTGACCCCATGGAGGACGACGAATACCGCCGAATGGCCGAGACCGAGTATCGCCACTGGTGGTATGCCGCGACCCGGGCGTTGCTCGCTCAGGAACTTGGCGCTCTACTGCCCCACGATGGTCTGTTCTTCGATGCCGGCGGGGGCACCGGAGCGACCGGATCGTGGATGGCGTCGGCCGGTTCCGTGATCGCCGGCGACATCGTCCCCGGCGCCTTGGCCAGCTATGTCGCAGCGCACCCGGCGACGACCGGGGCTGTGGCCTGCGACCTCACCCACCTGCCATTCGCCGACGGATCCTTCGACGCCGCGCTCTGCGTCACGGTTCTCTATCACGCCGCGATTCTCGACCCGGCGGCGGCGGTGGCCGAACTGGCACGAGTCACCAAACCCGGTGGCCTGGTTTGCGTGCTCGAACCCGGCGTGCGCCGCTTGCGGCGCGCTCACGACCGCGTGACCCACGGGGCTCGCCGGTTTGCCCTCTCCGACCTGCGTCACCTCGTTACCAGGGCCGGACTGACCATCGAGCGGGCCACCGGTGCCCACAGCTACCTCATTCCCCCCGCCACGATCAAGGCGCTGGTCGAG
>JANNNL010000082.1:0-3235 GCA_031398525.1 Actinomycetes bacterium
TCGTGGAGAACAACTACGACATGGCCGAGATCGCCGCCGACTTGGAGGCCGACCCCGAACTTGTCGACCTCAGCGGGGGCAGCCCTGAAGTAGATGCCGCGAGCGAGCGTCTCGAGGCATATGGCATTCAGGTCTGCGGACTGGCGCCATAAACCGATGGCCCAGACCACGCGGGGAGCTACCGTGAATCTCCATGTCCCAGACGCCCGTTGATGCGACGCCCGTTGATGTGAAGCCCCGTAGCCGCGATGTCACCGACGGCATGCAGAAAGCGCCCGCTCGGGCGATGCTGCGTGCCGTCGGGATGACCGATCGGGATTGGGACAAGCCCCAGATCGCCATTGCGAACGCCTGGAACGAGGTCACCCCCTGCAACATGACGTTGCGCAAACTGGCCGAGAAAGCCAAGGAGGGGGTGCGCGCCGCCGGTGGCTTCCCCATGGAGTTCGGCACGATCACCGTGTCGGATGGCATCTCGATGGGCCACGAGGGCATGCGGGCCTCGCTGGTCTCGCGCGAGGTGATCACCGACTCGGTCGAAACGGTGATGCATGGCGAGCGGATGGACGGCTTCGTTGGGCTCGCCGGGTGCGATAAGTCGATCCCGGCGATGTTGATGGCGGCGGCTCGGCTCGATCTGGCCAGCGTGTTCGTCTATAACGGTTCGATTCTGCCGGGCAACCACAACGGTGTCGCGCTCGATATCACCTCGGTGTTCGAGGCCGTCGGCGCGTGCGCACTGGGCAAGATCACCCCGGAAGAACTCGGCGAGATCGAGCGCAAGGCGTGCCCGGGCGAGGGAGCGTGCGGCGGCATGTTCACCGCCAACACGATGTCCTCGATTGCCGAGGCGATCGGCATGTCGTTGCCTGGTTCAGCGTCGCCGCCCGCGGTCGACCGTCGCCGTGAAGACGACGCAGTGCTCGCCGGGGAGGCCGTGGTCAACATGCTGCGCTTGGGCATCACGCCGCGTCAGATCATGACCAAGCAGGCGTTCGAGAACGCCATCGCCGTCACCTCGGCGCTCGGCGGCTCGACGAACGCCGTGTTGCATCTGTTGGCGATCGCCAACGAGGCCGGTGTTTCCCTGGAGCTCGAGGACTTCAATCGCATCGCCGCCAAGGTGCCCCACATCGCCGACATGAAGCCCGGCGGCAAGTTCCACATGAGCGACCTGGACCGTATCGGTGGTGTGCCGGTGGTGCTTAAGATGCTGCTCGACGCCGGTCTGCTGCACGGCGATGTGATGACCGTGACCGGCAAGACGATGGCCGAGAATCTCGCCGATATCAACCCCCCCGGAGCCGACGGCGTCGTGGTCTATCCGCTCGACAACCCGCTGCATGCCGAAGGCAGCATCTTGGTGTTGCGTGGTTCGCTGGCCCCGTTGGGCTCGGTGGTCAAGGTCGCCGGCCTGACTCATGACCAGATGCAGTTTGAAGGAACAGCACGGGTGTTCGACGGCGAAGACGGCGCGATGGAGGCAATTCTGTCGGGCTCGATCGAGCCGGGCACCGTGCTCGTCATCCGCTACGAGGGCCCGAAGGGCGGCCCAGGCATGCGCGAAATGCTGGCGATCACCGGGGCCCTCAAGGGTGCGGGGCGCGGTCATGACTGCGCGCTGATCACCGATGGCCGGTTCTCGGGCGGTACCTGGGGATTCTGTATCGGCCACGTCGCTCCCGAAGCCGTCGACGGTGGCCCGATCGCCTTCGTGCGCGACGGTGATCGCATCCTCGTCGACGTGAGAGCCAAGCGACTCGACCTCCTCGTCGACGAGGCCGAAGTCGCCGCCCGCAAGGTGGGCTGGGTGCCCCAGCAATCGCGTTACACCAGTGGTGTGCTCGGCAAGTACGCCAAGCTCGTGCAGGGCGCCGAGACCGGGGCGATCACCAACACGCTGTAGGAGCGCGCGGTTTTTCGCAGGTGCCCGCCAGGTTCAGACGACCGGTCGTCGCCGGGATGACCATCGCAACATGGTGCCAACGACCACCACGACGACAGCCAGAGCGGCCGTCAACCGACTTGATCGGCCCGTTTCAGGTAGGCGCCGTCGAGCAGCCGCAGCATCGTCGGTTGCGGGTCTCTCGTGGGCGGAACCGGTACCGCAGTAGTTGCGACGGTCAGTTCGACCGGCAGCGCCGGTTGCCCGATGGTTCCCTCGGGCGGAGTCAACGTGGACGCGACGGTGGGCGCAATCTTCGTCGTCGGCATCGCCCCGATCGTCCGACATTGAACTCTTCGTGCCACCCGCTCACCCATTCCCTCCAGAATGACACAAATAGTGTTCGGGTCAACACTTGAAGGGAGGTGGGTTCATCGGCTGCGACGAGGTATTCGATGCCGGGACCGGCCAGCCACGAGACCCGCAGATGCAAGGATGGCCGGTATGCCTGGCTCGGACCCCTCGGTGGTCGCTCACCGTTTGGTCAAGACGTATGAGGTTCCGGTGCGATCGGCTGGCTTGCGCGCCGCGATGCGGGCCCTGGTGCACCGCGAAACCAAGCCGGTTCACGCCGTTGCCGACGTGAGCTTCACCATCGAACCTGGGGAAGTCGTCGGATTCCTTGGTCCCAACGGAGCGGGGGGAAAACGACGACGTTGAAGATGCTCGCCGGATTGCTGCATCCGACGAGCGGCCATGCCCGAGTGCTCGGCCATGAGCCGTTCAAGCGAGAGCGCGAGTACCTCGGTCGGGTGTCGCTGATCATGGGCAACCGCAACCAATTGCAATGGGATTTGCCAGCGCTCGACAGCTTCGAACTGCAGCGGGCGATCTATCGCGTTCCGGCCGTTGACCACCTGGCACTGCGTGACGAGATGATCGATCTCCTCGAGGTGGGCGCACTGGTCGGCCAACCGGTGCGCAACCTGTCGTTGGGCGAGCGCATGAAAATGGAAATCATCGGGGCCCTGCTGCATCGCCCCGATGTGCTGTTCCTCGATGAACCAACCATTGGACTCGACGTCACGATGCAGCAACGCATCAGAACGTTCATTGGTGACTACAACCGCCGGTACGGAGCGACAGTGCTCTTGACCAGCCACTACATGGCCGACGTCGAGGCGCTGTGCAGGCGAGTGATCATCATCCACGAAGGTCGGCTGCTCTTCGACGGTGCGCTGAGCGAGCTCAGCCACCGGGTGCTGGCCACCAAGACGATTCGGGTGCGGTTCGTCAACGGCGAGGAGCGGGTGCTCAAGGTCGAGCGCTCAACGATCGCCGTGGCGACGG
>JANNNL010000101.1:0-4396 GCA_031398525.1 Actinomycetes bacterium
GGACGTGAATCCCATCGGCCACCTCGCCCGCCATGCGGCACATCCACGGCCCGACCGCCGAGATATCGACCTTCGGCGCGCCGTATGGCTGCGGCCGCGGCGACCACTGGGCGGGGAGCAGGCTGAGCTGATAGTACGGCCCGTCGTGGGCGAGTTTCGCTTCTCCGCCGAAGGCAGCGAACGACGCCTTGACCGCCTGCACATAGTCCTTCAATCGCGGGCCAGGCGGGTCGAACGAGGTCGAGTACCGCCGTTCGACGTGGGCGCGGACCTGGCTGCCGAGGCCGAGGCGGAACCGGCCGCCGGTGTTTTCGACCAACTCCCATGCGGTTGCCGCGGCAACCATCGGACTACGGGGGAAGGCGACAGCGATCCCCGTCGAGAATTCAAGGGTCGGTGCCGCCATGGCCGCGGCGGCGATCGACATCCACGGCGTTTGAGTGGTCTCGGTGAAGACCATCCCCGAGAACCCCGCAGCTTCCACGTCTTGGGCGGTCTGGGCGGCCTTTGCCCACGTCGTCGCGCCAACCATCAAATCGATGTGCATCCCCGAATCATGCCCGCTCGGCCGTCGACCGTCGATCCCGGGCGCGTCATCAGCACTATCGATGGTGATTCACCCGAGATCTGTCTGGCCGACCCCGAGGTCGTCGACGAACGTGCGGATGTCGTCATTGCGTTGCTCGATATCGCCGATCACCTTGACCTTGTCGTGAGTGCCGCGCAGCAGCGACAACGGGTCCTGCTGGTCGCCGACGTAGCCGAGAGCGAACGCGCCCTGTTGGTATCCCATCAGTCTGAGCAGGTCGTCGTCGAGCGTGCGGGCGATCTCGGGTGGGCAGGCGAGGTATTGGTTCTCCTCCTGGCGGACCCAGCCAACGGCGTAGGTGATGTTGACGCCGCGCCGCTCGTCGTCGCTGCGGTTCGTTCCGCCGCCATGGAGCACCTTGCCCTCGTAGAACAGCACGCTGCCCCGCCGCATTTCCGCCTGGAACAGCGGCATTGCCAAGCCAGTGGTGTCATCGGCCGCCGACGAGCCCGGGATCACTTGGGTTGCGCCGTTCATCGCCGTGAAGTCAGTCAGCGCCCACATCGTGTTGCACTGCACGTGGTAATCGACGGCGAACGGGTAGAAGTCGAACGCCATCTGATCGCGGTGCAGCTTCTGAGCGGTCTCGCCGGGCGCGATCGAGATGATCTGGGTGAGATGGAGTTGGATGGTCGTGGCCTGGGCGAGCAGGTGCTTGGCGACCCCGACAGCCAGGGGATGGGCAACCAACGCGCGGGCGGTTGGGCAACGGGCGATCAACATGCCGGTACGTCGGGTATGGCGGCCGTCGTAGGCGTCGCGCCCGGCGGCCGAGCCGTCGATCCACGGCGCGGCCTCGGCGTCAAGTTGCGTCATCGTGCCCGCGTCAAGCACGTCGTCGACGATCGCATAGCCGTGATCGCGCAGAAACGAGCCGACGATTGCCGGGTCGGTATCGGGGGAGAAGTGGTGCAGAGCCATCGGGTCCCATGGTACGGAACGGTGAAGTGGTCTTTGGTCGGCCGCACCCAGCAGGATGGGAGGCATGAACACTGTGCCCTTGCGACCGGTGACCGCCGACGAGATTGCCACGTACGAGGTCGACGGGGTGGTCTGTCTGCGTGGGTTGTTCGACGCCGACTGGGTGGCGCGCTTGCGAGGCGTGGTCGATCGATCGATGTCGGCTCATGGCTCGCAGACCAGGGAATACGACACGGGTGGGGAGGGTCGCTTCCACGCCAACATGTTCGCCTGGCGCGACGACGTCGATTTGGAAGCCTTCGTGCTTCAATCGCCCGCCGCGGTGATCGCGGGTGCGTTGATGGGCGCATCGACGGTCTCGTTCTTCTTCGACCACCTGCTGGTCAAGGAACCGGGCACCGTCAACCCGACACCGTGGCACCAAGACCTGCCGTATTGGCCGGTGCTCGGCGATCAGATCTGCTCGCTGTGGTTCGCGATGGACTCGGTGACGGAGGCGTCGGGCGGGGTCCGGTATGTCGCCGGTTCGCATCGCTGGCCGACCTGGTTCCGCGCCCAAAGCTTCGATGGCTCGTCGAAGTACAGCCTCGAATCGATGCCGCCTGCGCCTGACCCCGACGGGTCCGACGAGCACCGAGTCGTGTGTTTCGACATTGAGCCCGGAGACGTCGTCGCCCACCACGTGATGACCCTCCACGGAGCCCGCGGCAACGCCACCACTTCCGCCCGTCGCCGTGGCCTATCCACCCGCTGGTGCGGCGACGACGCCGTCTACGACCCTCGCCCCGCCACCATGGTCCTGCCGTTCGAACCTGGCATCGCCGCTGGCGCGCCGATGCGCGGCGATTACTTCCCGGTAGTCATTGGATAACTCGACCCCGGATCACGCGTTGGCCGCGACCCGTTCCAGCCAGGCGGCGGCGATGGGGCCGTTGATCGTGGCGTCTTTGTAGGCGGCGATTTCGGGTGGCATGGTGCGCAGCGCTTCGGCGAGGCGGCGGGCGTCGTCGGGATGGTTGGCGGGCGAGCGACTCGGTGTCATCGAGGGCGGCGACCACGATGTCGTGGTCGGTACGCAACCGCGATGCCTTCTCGGCGAGGTCGGCCGCCAGGGTCTCGTCGGTCTCGATCCAGTCGTGCAGGTCGAGTGGGAACACGCCCATCCGGTAGCGAAACGGGATGGTGTCGCCGTACGGCCGGTAACTCATCGACGCCTCGGCCATGGCACCAGCGTACGGCGATGCCCCCGACCGGCAAGAGCCGGTTCGGCCCGGTCAGAGGCCGAAGCAGTAGAGAACGATCGGCTCGGGGTCGCTGTCCATCGCCTGGTAGAGACCGTTGGCGGCGACGTTGTCGAGTTCGGTGCCGAGCCAACTCTCCTCACAGCCGAGTTCGCGGCCCCACTCGAATATCGCGTCCATCAGGCGTCGGGCGATGCCTTGACGCAGGTGACTTGTGGCAGTGCCGACCTCGTCGATGTACAACTCGGCGACCTTGTCGGGATGTCGATGGACGACCGCCGCGCATTGACCGACGACCAAGCCGTCGTCGATCGCCAACATCATCAGGTGGCTCGCATCGGCCAGGTAGTCCCGTAGCCGCGACGGGTGGATCGGCTCGTCGAATACATCGTCGGCGATGTAATCGAATACCTCGGTGTCATCGACGGTGATGCGCTTCAGTTCCACGACCATTCGCTCCATCGTATGTGAGGAGGCCCACCTGATCAGAGGAAATACAACCTGCTCAATGGCACCGAATCTGCTGGTTCGGCGTAGACGCGTTCGCCGTCGAACGAGACCATGCCGGTGTGGGCATCGACCTCGACGGTGCCCAACAGCGAGTTGTGGATGAGGTCGGCGGGGCCGATGCCGCGGGTGTTGCGCACGGCGACCCGGCGGCGCCGGGCGGTCATCTGGTCGTTGCCGTCGGCGGCCGCAGCGGCCGAGGTGAAGGCGACGGAGAGATCGGCGGCGGTCGCCCCGAACGAACCGAACTGCGGCCCGAGGACGAGTGGCTCACAGGTGTCGATCGTCGCGTTGGGATCGCCGGTGACGCCGTAGGCGGGGAAGCCGGCCTTCAACACGAGTTGCGGTTTCGCCCCGAAATGGTCGGGTCGCCAGAGCACGATGTCGGCGAGTTTGCCGACCTCGATCGAGCCGACCTCGTGGGACAGACCGTGGGCGATCGCCGGGTTGATCGTCAGCTTGGCGATGTAGCGGCGCACTCGGTCGTTGTCGTGCCTCGACGCGCCCTCGCCGAAGTGCTGTTTCATCTGCGAGGCCAGTTGGAACGTCCGCCGCACGGTCTCGCCCGCTCGTCCCATGCCCTGCGCGTCCGACGAGGTGATCCCGATCACGCCCAGGTCGTGGAGTACCCCTTCGGCCCCCATCGTCCCCTGCCGCACCCGGTCACGCACCAACGCTCCATCGGAGTGGGAATGGTGGCTCAGTCCGTGGGCGGCGAAGATCATCTCATAGTGCTCGTCGAGGGCGTCGCGTCCGAACGGCAGCGTCGGATTCGTTGACGAGCCGAGCACGTTGGCCACCCCGGCCAGCCGCATCACGTTGGGCACGTGACCACCACCGCACCCTTCGATATGGAAGGCGTGGATCGTGCGGCCGTCCAACACGGCCAGGGTGTCGTCGACCGAGAGGCATTCGTTGAGCCCGTCGGTGTGCAGTGCCACCTGCACGTCGAACGACTCGGCGACGGTGAGCGCGGTGTCGAGCGAGCGGGTGTGCGCACCCATGTCCTCGTGCACCTTGAACCCGCATGCGCCGCCCTCGACGAGCGCCTCGACGAGCGGCGCCGGATCCGACGACGACCCGCGACCGAGGAAGCCGATGTTCACCGGCCACTGGTCGAACGCGTTGAACGCGTGGC
>JANNNL010000126.1:0-3603 GCA_031398525.1 Actinomycetes bacterium
CGTAGCCATCGCCACGCTCGGCCGGTAGCGATCAGCCGACGGTCAATGACATCAGTCCGGCCGTGCACGCTTGGCCCGCCGAACACCGTTCGTAGGTGACTGAGGCCGAACCGACGAAGTCGCGTTCGGGTAGGAACATCACGGCACCAGTGCCGATCGGGGTGGCCTGGCCGTGCTGCGAGCCTGAGACGACCAGCGTTCCACCCGGCTCGGCCGATGTTGCGTCGGGAAGGGCGAGAATCGAGGGGGTGTTGACCGTGACCGCCGCGAACACCACGGCGGCCGGAGCCAAGGAAATTGGGGCCGGCGCGGCTGGGGCCGCGGAGATTGGGGCCCACGACGAGACCGCGGTGTCGAGGACCACGAGGGGCGTCGTCGCTGGCCCTGCCGGCTGCATCGTGGTCGGTGGAGTCGGTGGAGTCGGTGGAGTCGGTGCGAGGTTGGGCGAAGTTGGTGTGATCGCAATCGTGAGTTGCGTCGCTACGGGCGTCAGCTCGACGGCGACGGGGGGCTGCTCGTACGGCTCCAGGACCATCTGATGGGACGCGGCTGAGCTGAGAAGTCCGGTCGTCAGCAAGGCACCGACGGCGACACCGAGAGCGAGCATCACGCTTTCGGTCATTGCCGGGTTGCTCGCGTTCCAACCCTGAGCGCGTGACAGCCCGCGTAGGCACAATTGCGCCGAACGTAGAACGCCGAGTGTCACACCCCACCAAATGATGCGGCGGGGCCATGACGGCATGCCGCTCGTGCGCCACGACACCCAGAGGATTGCCGCCGTCGCGAGAAGTGCGAACAATGCTCGGAGCACCCCACGAGCAAGCCACATCTGGTTTCGGCCTGAACGTTCGTCGAACTCGTCGACAAACTCGTCGCCGGGTGTGAACCGTCGTCGATCGTCCGCCGGGTACCGCTCCACGCCACGACTCTACGGGACAGAACTTTCGGCAAAGTGCCAGCGAGCGGTGTGTCTTGGTCGGAAAAGACTGAGACGTCGACCCGGTCAGGGGGTGATGCGAACGAGGCGAACAGCGTCGGGCACGTGCTCGAAGCGCAGCGAGGTCGTTTCCCCGAGGAAATCGCCGTCGAGTTGGTATGGAAACGGACGCTCGTGTTCGACCGTCAGGCCGCTGACCGCGCGGTGCTCGTCGAGATACGTCCGTGGCTTCATACCGCCGCCGCGCAGGGCCCCGGCCAGCGATCCAATGATCGAGCGGGCGGCCATTGTTCGAAAGGTGATCACGACGAGGGGCTGATCGAGGCCGGCCGCCGGCGACAGATCGAGCGGGAGATTTCCCAGGTAGGTGTACGGATTGGTGTTCAACACAATCGTGAAGAACCCGTCGTCTACCTCGTGGTCGTCGTCGAAGCGCAGCCGGAAGTGCGGCTCCTTGCGGTCATAGCGGGCCCAGGTCGCCAGCGCGGCACCGATGAACAACGGGTGCCCCGCCCAGCGTTTGATCGACGCTCGTTTCTCGACCGACCGCACCACCGCGGCGTCGTAGCCGATGCCGGTGTGGAAACAGAAATAGCGGCCATTGACCCGACCCAAGCCGATCGGGCTGATCGACGTCTCGGGGGTACGAAGCGCGCTAGCGAGCAGTTTCACCGATGCCACCGGATCGTTGGGCATGCCAAGCGTTCGGGCGAACACGTTCGTGGACCCCCCGGGAAGAACCCCAAGCGCCGAGTTGGTGCGGGCGATTCCGGTGGCGACCTCGTTGAGGGTGCCGTCCCCGCCAAAGCCGACGACCACGTCGACCTCGCGACGCGCGGCATCCTGGGCGAACCGGGTTGCATGGCCCCGGCGATTCGTTTCGACCGTCTCGACGTCGTGATCCCGTAAGAGTTCGCGCTGCACGATCACGGTGTTGCGTGCCGTGACCGACGACGCAAAGGAGTTGACGACGAGCAAGATCCGCAAGGCCTCGAACGGTACCAGCGCGTCACCGCGTTGTCGTGGGTGACCAGCGGTTCCCTTCGTGGGTGATCGAGGTTGACGTGTCGATGGGCACATGGGGCATCGCGGTTGGGTCGATTCCGAACCCATCGGTAACAATTGAGGAATGAACGTGATCGTGTGTGTGAAACAGATCCCCGACCCGGCCCTCCCCGGCGCGCTGGATCCGGGCACCAACACCCTCAAGCGGGACGGCAAACTCATCTTGGATGAGTCGGACAGTTACGGCGTCGAAATGGCGCTGCAGTTGGTCGCCGCTGCGGGCGAGGGCGAAGTGAGCCTGGTCTCCATGGCCCCCAATGGCGAGGTCTCGGGCATGCGCACCGCGCTGGCCATGGGTGCCGCCAGGGGAGTGCTCGTGTCCGACCCGGCCCTGCAGGGCTCCGATGCCCTGACGACTGCGAAGGTGCTCGCGGCCGCCGTGCAGCGTCTCGGTGGCGCCGACCTGATCATCGCGGCGACCGAGTCATCCGATGGCTACACCGGTACGGTGCCCGAGCAGATGGCCGAAGTACTTGGTCTGCCCTCGGTGACCTTCGCCAAGAGCGTTGCCATCGAGGGTGGCACCCTGAAGGTCAATCGGCAGACCGAAGCGGGCTACGACGAGATCACCTGCCCGTTGCCCGCGCTGGTCAGCGTGACCGCGGGTGTGGTCGAGCCCCGTTACCCCAGCTTCAAGGGGATCATGGCGGCCAAGAACAAGCCGGTCGAGACCGTCACGGCCGCCGACCTCGGCGTCAACCCGGTCGGCTGGGCCGGAGCCGGTCAGCAGATCTCGGGCGTTACCGCCGCCGAGGCCCGCGCTGCGGGCGAGATTGTGGAGGACGACGGTGAGTCGTTCACCAAGATCGTTGCATTCCTGGAAAATCTGAAAGTCATCTGAGGAGACATCGACATGGCTATCAACAGTGTGTGGGTGTTTGCCCAGGTTAATGACGGTGCGCCGACCTCGGCCACCCTCGAACTGCTCACCAAGGCTCGCGATCTCAGCGGCTCGGTCACCGCGTTCGTCGCCGGCGACGCATCGGGGGCAGAAGCTGCCCTCGGTGCCCACGGCGCGACGGCGATCATGGCGACTGGCGATCTCGGCGGTCAGCTGCCGGGCTCGGCCGTTGCCGGAGCAATGAAGTCCGTGATCGATGGCGGCGCGGCCCCCGGTTTGATCATGTTCCCCCAGAACTATGAGGGTCGCGACGTCGTATCGCGCCTGTCGGTGCGACTCGATCGCACGGTGCTGACGAACAACGTCGATATTTCCATCGATGGAGATTCGGTCAGCGTGACGACGCCGGTGTTCGGTGGCAACGTGCTCGTGACCACCACGTTCACCGGTTCGGGCCCGCATCTGGCGGCCTTCCGTCCAAAGTCGTTTGCTCCCGAGGGGTCGGGCGGGGCCGCACCCGCGGTCACCACCGTCGCGATCCCCGAAGGAGGCGCGACCGGCGCGGCTCGAGTAGTTGCCGTCCACGTCGAAGAGTCCACCGGCCCGAAGCTCGATGAAGCGGCGATCGTGGTGTCGGGCGGCCGCGGGTTGGGCGAGGCGGCCAAGTACGAGATGGTCGACACGCTCGCCAAGCTGCTCAAGGGCGCTGCGGGGGCATCACGCGCCATCGTCGATGCCGGCTGGGTGCCCTACAGCCAAC
>JANNNL010000130.1:0-6032 GCA_031398525.1 Actinomycetes bacterium
GGTCGCGATCTGCACAGTCAGCGCAGCGCTCATCAGCGCCGGTTCGGTCACGTTCGGGTCAGGCGTGGCACGCGCGAATTTGCCACCCAAGCTCACCAGCACGCGAGCGCGCCCGTCGGCAAGGCGCGCACAGCATCGACCGTGTCGAGCCCAGCAGGGCGCAGCATCGCCACACCGAACTCGGCTTCCAATGCATCGAGCAGATCCGGCTCGGGTCGATCAAAGATGCCCATGGTCCGGTCGCCTTGCACATTGCTGTGTCCACGGATCGGGCACAGCCCGGCACCATCGCGCCCGATGTGCCCTCCGAGCAGCGCGAGATTGCTCATCTCGTTGATGGTGTCCATCGCATTGAGGTGCTGGGTGATTCCCATCGCCCAGCAGATGATCAACCGCTTGGATTTGGCGATCACTTCGAAGGCTTTCACCACCTCACCGAAGTCGAGTCCGGTCGCCTCCAGCAACGCGGCGGCGTCGGCCTGCTCCAGGTGGGTAACCATGTCGTCAAATCCCGACGTGTGCTGGGCGATGAACGAGGTGTCGATCGTCCCCGAGTGCGTCTGCTCGCGGGCAACAAGCCAGCGGTTCCACAGTTGGAACAACGCCTGGTCTCCACCGAGTCGGATCGGGAGGTGGACGTCGGCAATTTCGGTGCCGTGGCCGACAAGTCCGGTGAGCCGCTGAGGATTCTTGTAGCGCAGCAGGCCGGCTTCGGGCAGCGGATTGATGGCAATGATCTTCGCGCCAGCATGCTTGGCCGCTTCCAGCGTCGTGAGCATACGTGGATGGTTGCTTCCGGGGTTTTGTCCAACCAGCAGAATGACGTCTGCCTGTACAAAGTCGGCAAGGTGGACCGATCCTTTGCCGATTCCAATGGTCTCGTCGAGTGCGAAGCTGGTCGGCTCATGGCACATATTCGAGCAGTCGGGCAGGTTGTTGGTGCCGTAACACCGGACCATCAATTGATAGACGAAGGCCGCCTCGTTGCTCGTTCGACCCGAGGTATAGAACACCGCCGCGTTGGGGTCGGGCAACGCTCGGAGCTGTGAGGCGATCTCGGTGAACGCGTCGGGCCAACTGATCGGCTGGTAGTGGGTGCCGCCGGGGCGTTTGACCATCGGGCACGTCAGGCGGCCCGACTCACCCAGCCAATAGTCGGTTCGCCCGCGGAGGTCTTCGAGCGAGTGACGCTCGAAGAACGCAGCATCGATTCGTTTGGTCGTCGCTTCCTCGGCCACCGCTTTGGCCCCGCTCTCGCAGAACTCAACACGGTGCCGTTCCCCTGGCGGCGCTTCGGGCCATGCACAACCCGGGCAATCGAAGCCGTTCGGTTGATTGATGACCGCCAAGGATCTCACGGTCCGCTGAACGCCCATCCGTTCAACCGTCCGCTTCACGGTCGTAGCGATCGCCGTAGGACCCGTCGCCGACGTTTCGGGTCGGTTCATGAACGAGTCGAGACGGGGGAGGTTGTCATAGCGGCCGCTCCATACCCGTCCTTGGACAGTTCAGACATCGTGGGTCGGTTCAGACATCGAAGCCTCAGAAATGCGCGTGAGCCCCGGACCGCCAGCCGGTCCCGGCGAGCGCAAGGCGTATTCCTGATGACGCCGATCGGTAGTACCGTCGACCTTGTGTCGAGAATCGACGAGGCCGGTCGCCTTCCTGCAACGGAATCGGTTGACCATGTTGCTGCCGATCACGACTCGTCGGGCGGCAGCCAGGTCACGGCAGAGGACACCGCACGAGCGCTACGTCGCAGCAACCAGCAACTCCAGTTGCTGAACCTGTTGGGAGCCGCCGATGCATCGACGGCCACGCTCGAAGAGCTCTACGATCACGTGCTCAACGGGATTGCGACCGTACTTGGGGCCGATTCACTGACCGTTGTGCGTCCGCAGGGCGACCAGGGCGACCAGGGCGACCAGGGCGACCAGGGCGACCAGGGCGACCAGGGCGACCAGGGCGACCAGGGCGGACCCGCCGCCGCCGAGCGACGCGGGCTCCGCCAAGCGTCCGCCATCGCAGATGGGCAAGCCCTAGCGGTTGCGGGGATCACGGCGACCGCCTCGTTACGCGTTGCCGACCGATCCCTTGGCACGCTCGTCGCGACCACCACCGAAGATCGCGCTCCATGGAACAGTGACGACGACCTTCTCCTACGACTCGCCGCCGACCGACTCGCATTGTCGATCGAGCGCACCGAGCAGCGAGCACGCCTGGCGACGTCGGAACGGTTCGCCGCCGACCTGATCCGCCGACGACTGGCGCATGCCGAGACGCTTGAGAAAGTGACGGCGCGCCTGTCTCTTGCGTACACACCGATCGAAGTGGCCAAGGCGTTGCACGATGTCGCCCAGTTCTGCCGGGCCGACCACTACGTCTTCTCCGCACACGATCAGGCCGCGGCGACCATGACGACCTTGATCGCGTTTCCAGCCGACCCAGAACTCATGGTGGCGCCGATCGATGCTCCGGTCCCGGCCGGCGAGGTGGTGGTGACCGGACGCCCGATGTTTTTCAGCCTCGGGTCCGAGCTCGACGCCGCCTATCCGGTGCTTGCTGCCACCCGCCACCTGGTCGGCGATCAGTCGTTGGCCATCGTTCCCCTCACCGGGCTGACCAACGCGCTCGGCGCTGTCATGTTCGGATTCGTGACCCCTCAGGCGTTCGACGATCGCCAACAGGCCGAACTTGTCGAGATCGGACGGCGGTGCGGTCAGGCGTATGAACGGGCACAGCTCTTGATCGACGCCGAAGAGGCCGCCCGACGAGCCAACATCGAGAGTGGGCGGGCCGAACGTGCTCTGGCCCACAGTTCGTACCTGTTGCGGCTCACCGATGAGCTTCGGTTCGACGAACCAATGACACTTGCTGGACCAAAAATTTCCCGAGCCGTCGCCGACGCGGTCGGAGCCGCCGGACTCGGGCTGTACCGGGTGGCGCAGGACGGAGAGAACCTGGTGATGGTTGGTCAGGTTGGGCTGCGCGACGACATCATGGCGGCGTGGCAGGACCTGCCGATCGAAGGAACCCTGCCGGTCAATTTGGCGATCCGAAACAGATTTCCGACAATCTGGCGGGATAGAGCCGAGATCGCCTCGGCAATGCCTGAGTTTCTCGACCTGACCGATGCGCTCGGGGCCCGGGCGATCTTGGCGATGGCCCTACGAAATGACGCTGATCAACTACTCGGCTTGGCCTTCGCCATTTTCTCGGAGTCGCTCAGTGATGACGTCGATGAACTGCGGAACTTCTATGCGTTGGTCGGACGGGAGGCGTCCCAGGCCCTCGCTCGCTCACGGCGGGCCGACAATCAGATCGCCGAACGACGGCGAGCCGAGCAACTGGCAATCGTCTTGGGCCGACTGAGCACCACAGTGACATCCGTCGACGTCAACCACATCGCAGCCGAGGCGTTGCAGGCAGCCATTGGTTCGGCAAATGTCGTGTATCACTGGGCAACATCGGAACCCTGCCAACTTCACCGCCCGGTCATGGACGCTGACAGCCCCACGCCGTTCGAGGGAATCACGCTCGCCGAGAGCGACCGGTTGGTGGAATTGGTGAAGGCCGCGTCACACAGCCCCGCCGCGATCGACGAGATGTCCGGCGGTCCGCTCGGGCACTTTCGGACCCTCATCGTGCCGCTGTGGGCCGACAGGCAATATGTGGGCTCGATGATCCTCAACCCGCCGATGGGCACGGTCGTCGACCATCAATTGGTCAGCGCCCTCGGACTTGGCCTCGTGCAGACATTCACCCGTACTCGCCTCTTCGAAGCCGAGCGCGACGCACGACTCTCGGCTGACGATGCCCGGCGAGCGAATGCTGCGCTGCGCGACGCCGCGGGAGCCCTGGCCGGTGCCCCAAGCTTCGCCGACATTACTCTGGCGGTGATTCACCA
The DNA here is from genome assembly GCA_031398525.1 of Actinomycetes bacterium. Taxonomy (GTDB): domain Bacteria; phylum Actinomycetota; class Acidimicrobiia; order Acidimicrobiales; family Ilumatobacteraceae; genus JANMJD01. Next base: position 3,908 of record JANNNL010000130.1, read on the forward strand.
CGCCTCTGCCCTCTTCGGGGCCAGTTCGGCGGTTCTTGCGGTAGCCACTCCCCACCGGCCGCTCCTTGAGGTTTTCTTCCGAAGCGACGGTCTCGACGAGCTCACCCGTGCTTTAGTTCACGTCGACGCCGCATTGCCGGGGCCTCACGCCGCACGAACCGTCGAGCCGCTGTACTACGAATCCGCAGCCGAACGTCTCGCCGCGTTCCCACGTAGCTCCAACAACTCCGTGGAGCGGGGAGCAGCGGTCTTCCTCCCCCAAGAGTCGGGGCACCCGGGCTTTGTCGCGATCTTTCTGGGGGAGGACCGGCCGATCTCGCCGACGGAGCGGGACCTGACCGTAACGTTTGCTCGACTCGTGTTCCAAGCCGTGGCTCGAGCCGCCCTCGTCGAGGCCGAGAAGGAAACGGCTCGCTCGTTTCAACAACGCCTGCTCGATGCACCGCCGTTTGTCCACGCCGACGTCACGATCGCTACCCGCTACCTCGCGGGCGCTAACGAGGTCCACATCGGGGGCGACTGGCACGATGCGCTTACGCTGAGCGACGGACGAGTGCTGCTGGTTGTCGGCGACATAGTCGGACGAGGCCTTGTTGCGGCGACGGCGATGGCTCAACTGCGCAACGCAGTGCGAGCGTTCGCTCAAATCGACCCCGACCCGTCGGGGATTCTCACTCGACTCGACACGTTCATCTCCGATACGTCGGCGACGACGTTTGCGACCGCCGCCGTCGTCCTACTTGAGCCCGCCGACGGTTCGCTGCGGTACGCTCTCGCCGGTCACCTGCCACCCCTGGTCGTAGGCGAGCGCGATGCATCATGGCTCATCGACGGTCTGAGCCCGCCTCTTGGCCTATGCATGCGGCCTTCGACCCGTCACGGTGCCCGCACACAGCTGGCCGACGGCGATCAATTATTGCTCTACACCGACGGGCTGATCGAGCGGCGCGGCGAACCGCTGCAGACCGGCCTCGACCGCTTGATGGGCGTCGCTCGATCAATGTGGTCTGCCCATCCCGAACGATTGGCAACGACGGTCCTTGACCACGCCGGGGTCACGCCCGACGACACTGCCGTCGTCGTCGCCCGCTTTCGTCGCTCCGTCCACACCCCATTCCACATCTTGGTGCCCAGCAGACCAGCGGAACTACGTGACGTCCGCAATCAGTTCGCCGACTGGTTGAACGGCGCGGTGCTGACCGTCGAGGCGGCCGACGGTCTGGTCCTGACCGTGTCGGAGGCCGTCGCCAATTCCATCGAACACGCCCATCATTTCGATCCCAGCCTGACGATCGACGTTCGCGGCGTGATGACTACGTCCGGTGATTTGGAGATCACCATCAGCGATCAGGGGATGTGGCACGATCCGACGTACGCCGACACGGCTTCTCGGGGCCGAGGCCTGCCCCTCATTCGTGCGCTGAGCAACCATGTCGAGGTGTTACAACGAGGTAACGGGTCGACGATGATCGTGCGCTACATTCGACCCGAACCACTTCGACGATAAGGACGGCCGGGGATGCCACCACTCGCAACGGTTGAGTTCGCGACGCCGACGAGTGACGAACTCGTCGTACGACTCAGCGGCGAGATCGACATGTCGAACGCTGCGGAACTCCGCAGCCAGATCGTCAGTCATGTCGGTACCGATGTCGTTGTGTGGTTGGACCTGACGGCGATCACCTTTTGCGACAGTGCCGGGTTGTCGATGCTCGATACCCTGACCGCAGAGATCGGTGCGGAACGCGTCAATCTGGTCGCCCACAACGACTCCCCGGTGATGAAGATCCTGACCATCACCGGGATGGCCGAGGTCTTCCGCCTTCACGAGCATCTTCCGCACCACTGACGTTCTCGGTCCGTGACCTTCTTCTGCGTCGCCCAACATTTCGTCCTCGATCGCGTTTGAACGCTCCCGGCACGGGGTACGCACCCCCCCGATGAGGGGTGTTGGAATGACGAGGGTGACAGATTGCCGTGGCGTAGACGCAACATGTGCGACGGTGTTGGTATGACAACGGAAACTCCGCTCGTACTACCCGACCTCGACGTTCCGTTCGATGAAGTCAGTGCGTCCATTCCTGCTTCGAGCCGATTTCTACGCGTCGTGCGCCTGATGGCTACG
>JANNNL010000135.1:0-8384 GCA_031398525.1 Actinomycetes bacterium
GGTCGTCGCGGTCGTCATCGGAGCCGTCAATGGGACGACGGTCGCCGGAGTCTGTCGCTCCACAGCAGTCGTGGGGACCGCCAGATCGGTGTGCGACGCCTGATCGAATCGGACAACCCCGCGGGGAATATCACCAACCGCGGTCGCTGCGCTCGAACTCGGTCGAGACAGCGGAGCAGTGACCGCGACGATGCCCATCGCCCCCGCGAACGCGAGTCGGGAAAGCCTCGGCGAGACGAGCACGTCCCGTCGGCGAACGGGCTGCTCGATCAAGCGATACGACACGAGTGTGATCGCCGCGGTGGCGCCCAGTCGAAGCCCGAAGAGCGGCCACCGCCCCCAGCCCACCCGCCGCGCATCGAGTATGAGGAACACGGGCCAGTGAAAAAGGTACAGGCCGTAGCTCACCTGTCCGATCGCGACGAACAACCGCCACGACAACAGCTTGCGCACCGGGCCGGCGACGGTCGCCGACATCACTGCTGCCGCCGAGAGGCCGCCGAAGAGCACCAGGCGACCGTCGTAGATCCACGCGCTGGCAGTCGACGACGTCGCGCAGAGCAGAACCACGCCGGCGATCGCAGCGACGCCCAACACGGCGAGTGCCCGTCGGGCCGTGCGAATCAGTTGCGGTGCAACGAGCGCCGCAAGCGCTCCGATCAGTAGTTCCGCGGCCCGGGTGTGCGTGCCGTAGTAGAACAGATCTCGGTCGCTCGTCAGTTGACCGGCGATCACCGAACCGGCCAGGAGCGTGGTCACGGCTACCCCCAACGCGAAGCGAGGCCGAGCCTTCCCCAGCCGCATCGCCACCACCGCGATGATTGGGTAGACAAAGTAGAACTGCTCCTCGATCGCTAGCGACCAGAAGTGCAGCACCGGGCTGGGCGCAGCGAACAGGTCGGAGTAGCTCTGGTTGGCGGTGATGAACCGCCAATTGGGCCAATAGGAGAGCGCGGACCACACATCGGCACGCAGCGCCGTGCGCTGGAGCACATCGCTCCACCACGGGGCGAACACCACCACCGCGAACAGGCAGACCAATGACGCCGGGGCGAGACGGCGGAGTCGGCGGCTCCAGAACGCACCCAACGAGATTCGCCCGGTTCGCACCTGCTCGTCGAGCAGCAGGCGGGTGATCAGGAAGCCCGAGAGGGTGAAGAATACCGACACGCCGAGGAAGCCACCGGTCATCCAACCGAAGCCACCGTGGAACGCCAGAACCGCGCCGACGGCGATGGCGCGAAGCCCATCAATACCCGGCTCGTATCTCAGCCCATCCCCTGCTGCCACAGGTCACGCACAGTACTCGTCGGCGGCACGAATCCGACAGACGGGTTTGGCAACCGCATCACGGTCGGGCGTTGCGCCCTAGCTGTCGGCACCCGGTCGGCGGGCACCCTCCTTGTCGGGGTCGCCGTGGTAGCCCGGCGGAAGACTCGCGGCCAACTCCTCGGCCGTCGGTTCACGCACCTCGCGCGCGGCGGCCGGGAGCAGGTCGACGATCGCCGCCATCATCCGGCGGGTATCGGCGTCTGAACTGCGGTACTTCATTGCTACCGGGGCGCCCGCGGTGACCGTGACCTGCGGCGGATTGAACACATTGAGGACATTCGGGACCCGCGACGATCGCGGCCACACGCGCTCGGTGCCCCACAGGCCGACCGGGATCACCGGGACCCGCGTCATCGCCGCCAAGCGGGCCGCACCCCAGCGGCCTTTGAGCACCGGATCGAAGAACGCGCGACCGCGAGGAATCGTGCCCTCGGGCATCATCGCCACCAACTCCCCCGCGGCCAGCGCCTCGCACGCGGCTCGCAGCGGCTCGTCGGAGCCAGTTCCCCGGTCGACCGGAATTCCGCCCATCGCGGTAGCGATCTGGCCGATCACCGGGGCCTTGAATACTTCGCGCTTGCCCAGGAACCGCACGGGTCGACCAGAGCGGGCGACGAGCATCGCCATTGCCAAGACGTCAAAGTACGAGCGATGGTTGCCGACGATCAGCGCACCGCCGCGTGCTGGGATGTTCTCGTGACCGGAGATGTCGAATCGGGCGAACGGAATGAACTCGGGCCGGGTCAGTGCCAACAGCAGCTTCTGGAGCTCCATATTGATCACCGGTATCTTGGTCACTCCGGCGGGCACATCGAGATGGACGATCGGCCATCGGCGCGCCGTGGCCATCACCGTCATTCGCGGATCGGGGTTGACGGCGACGGGGTGAGCAACGGCCGAGAGCAGCGGCACGTCGAAGATGCTGTCGGAATATGCCCAACTCTCGCCGACGTCGACGCCATGCGCCGATGCCCATTCCCGTACCGCCGCCAGCTTGCCGGTCGACCAGACGAAATGGCCGTCGATCGAGCCATCGTAGGTTCCGTCGGTAGCCTCGCCGTAGCGGGTGGCGACCACATCGTCGAGTCCGAGCCTGCGGGCGAACGGAACGACCAGGTCGTAGGGGGTCGTGGTTGCCAGCACGATCGGCCGGCCCGCCGCTCGGTGCTCCTCAAACGCCGCATAGGCATACGGCTGAACCAAATCGACGAGCCGGTCGGCCACGTCCTCAGCCGCCTGTTGAACGGCGTGGCGTGACCGACCCTTGGCCAAGGTCGCGCCCTGACGGGCCACGGCCATCGCCGGCAGGGTCTCGCCGATTGCATTGAACAGCGAGTACATCAGCTGCTCGCCCGGAATCGACGTCGAGATCACGCCCGCCGCGCGCATCGCGTCGGACAGCACCGGCCCGCTCGCCCCGGCCAGCAGGGTGCGATCGAGATCAAAGAAAGCGGCAGCCTGCGGAGTTGAGGATCGACCCGACATACGTCACAGGCTAGATGAGCTTCCGGACCAGGGCGTCACGGTCCTCGGGCGATCGTCAGATAACGGAATCGACGGCAAAAACGGGAAAGGCGCCTCTTTGGGGGAAGAGGCGCCTCTCAACCTGGAACCCTGCGGATGGGGGATCCGCTTCTATGGGTTCGTCGAGCCAGACTCTTGGGGGGTGAGCTGGCTTCGATCTCTTGTGAAAGTATGCACGTGAATGAGTGATCTTTCAAGCCGTAGTTACTGATATTTAGTATCTTCTTTGGAGATGGATCTTCGACAGCTCGCCGCACTCATCGCCATTGCCGATTACGGGTCGTTCTCGGCCGCGGCGCGAGCGCTCTACACGGTCCAGTCGAACGTGTCGGGACACATCGCCCGGCTTGAGCGCGAACTCGGGGCGACACTGGTCGACCGCGGTCGCGGCGGACTGACCGACGACGGGGCGATGGTCGTCGACCGGGCGCGACGCATCCACCGGGAGCTCGACGCGATCGTTGCCGATCTCTCGGCCCGCCACGATCAAATCGCCGGCGAGGCCTACCTCGGGGTCATCGGGACCACCGGCCGGTGGCTGATGCCCGAGTTGCTCACCGCTCTGGCCGAAACCCATCCATTGGTCAAGGCAGTTGTCGCCGAAGGCAGCACGTCTTCGCTGCTTGCCCGACTCGTTGCCGGGCAACTGGACGCCGCAATCGTCCATCTACCGGTCGACGACCCCGACCTCAGCGTCGAGGCGCTGTTCGCCGAAGACTTGATCGTCGTCGCGCCGAGCGACCACCCACTGGCTGCGTACGAGGAGCTGCCGTTCTCGGAGGTGGCCAAGCACGCGCTGCTGTTGCCACCGCGAGGGACGGCGCTGCGACGGGTCATCGATCGGGCCGCAACCAACGTCGATGTCACGCTGCATGCCCAGGCCGAGATCGACGGCGTTCGGTTGATGTGCGCTCTCGCCCTCGACGGGTACGGCCCGACGATCATCCCGGCGACCGCACTCCCCAAGGGGGTACCCGACGAGCTGCGACGGATCACCGTCCCCGAACTACCCCGTCGGGTGGTTGGCTGGGCTCACCGGCGACGACCGGGCCCATCGGCTCCGGTACGGGCGGTACTCGACCTGTTGCGCGAGTTGATCGCCCAGACCGGCGATTTGCAGCCCGGAGTCCACGTCGGCAACGTGTCGCCCCTGCTCGGGCGCTCGCTCGGCCGGGAAGAGGCGACGGGGCCGCGACGCCCTGAGTAGGCTCGCCGTCGATGATCGGCACCATTCAGCTTCGAGCCCGCACACCCGGAGTGGCCAGGGCAGAGATACGTCCGCTCGGTGACCGCCAGGTTGTGTTCGTCGACGTCGACGCCTCGGTGCGACGAGGTGCGCTGAGCCACGAATCATCGATGAACATCGCCCACGCGGCGATAACGGCTCGCGAGCAAGGGCTTCCGCTGGTCGGACGAATCGGCTCGAGCGGGGCCGACATCGTGGAGGGCATCGCCGCCCTGCACGGCTGGGGCGAGGCGGCTCGAGCCATCGCCGAGTGCTCCGGCATCGTGCCGATCATCTTCATCGTCACCGGGCCGGCCGTGTCGGGTCCGGCCCTGCTCCTTGGCCTGGCCGACCACGTAGTGATGACCGAGGACGCATACGCATTCGTTTCGGGACCGACGATGGTCGCCGAGTTCACCGGCGTCGTCGTCGACAACGACGAGCTTGGCGGTTCGGCAACCCATGCGCGGTTCACCGGCGTGGCCTCGTTGATCGTCGCCGATCTCGATGCGGCGATGGAGGCAACCGAGCAGCTTCTCGCCTATCTGCCCGACAACGTCAACGAGTTGCCTCCTCGCTGGCCGACCGACGACCCGGGCGACCGCGATGCGCACGGTGCCGCCGAGCTGATCCCACCGTCGTCAACCGGTAGCTACGACGTGCGCGCCGTGGCCCGCACGATTGTGGACGACGGTGAGCTGTTTGAGCTCCGGCCCCGCTGGGCGTCGAATCTGGTCACGGCGTTCGCCACGATCGATGGTCGCCCGGTTGGCATCGTCGCCAACCAACCCGTGGCGTTGGCCGGCACCCTTGACATCCCGGCGTCGCAAAAGGGTGCCCGCTTCGTGGCGTTCTGCGACGCATTCAACATTCCACTGATCACATTGGTCGATACCCCGGGCTTCTATCCCGGCAAAGACCTGGAGTGGCGAGGGATGATCCGCCACGGTGCGCAGCTGGTCTTCGCCTACGGCCGGGCGACCGTGCCGCGGATCTGCGTGATTCTGCGTAAGTCATATGGTGGTGCGTACATCGTGATGGACTCCAAGAAGATGGGCAACGACCTGTGCATCGCCTGGCCGTGGGCCGAGCTGGCGGTGATGGGCGCCGGTCAGGCCGCCGCGATTCTGCAACGCCGGGCGACTCCCGAGGCAAAGGCGGCGTTCGAAGCAGACTACGCCGAACGCCTGCTCAACCCGTATGTCGCCGCCGAACGCGGCTACGTCGATGGCGTGATCCACCCGATAGACACGCGCCGGGTGATCTCGAGTGCGCTCGCCGCCCTCGTCGACAAGCGCGAAATCCTCGGTGATCGCAAACACGACAACACCCCCCTGTAGGCGTTCCATCGGCAACGCCTGACCAGCGACGCCAGCATCGGCCACGGACTGCTCGATCGGTGGCGCCGCGAGCAACAGGAACGTGACACCCGACGCGACGCAATCCTCGGCCAGCGCGGCTACATCAGGAGCATGCGGAACGGCGTCGCTGTAGGCAAGGCCGGCGACGGGTCTGACCGATTCACCCGCGGGCTAGACCCGCGGTGGGGGTGCTGATCTAATCTCATGAAGGCGGGGATGAAGCCCCCAACCAGAAACCGAAGGGGACAAACCCAGGTGCCCGACACCATCACGTTGATTGACGACCGGACCGGCAAAAAGATCACCGTACCGATCGTCGACGGGGTCTTCCCGTCCAGTGCATTGCGCGAACTCGATCCCGAATTGTTCATGTACGATCCGGCATATCTGTCGACCGCCGCGTGCAAGTCTTCAATCACCTACCTCGACGGTGACGCAGGGATCCTGCGCTACCGCGGATATCCGATCGACCAACTCGCTGAGCAATCGAACTTCCTGGAAGTGGCGTATCTGCTGCTCAACGGGGAATTGCCGACAACCGACCAGGCCGCCCAGTGGAGCCACGACGTCATCCACCACACGTTCATCCACGAGAACATGCGCAAGCGGTTCGTCGACGGGTTCCACTACGACGCCCACCCAATGGGCATGTTCGTCTCGGCGATCGCCGGGTTGGGCACGTTCTACCCCGACTCGAAGGACATCTTCGATGTCGATAGCCGAGACAAGCAGATTCTGCGGCTGATCGCCAAAACACCGACCTTGGCGGCAATGTGCCACAAGTTCTCGATTGGCCTGCCGTTCGTCTACCCCGACAACGACCTTGGCTACGCCGAGAACTTCTTGAACATGATGTTCCGCGTCGGCAAGAGCCCCGAGATCGATCCGGTGCTCTCCAAGGCAATGGATTTGCTGTTCATCCTCCATGCCGACCACGAGCAGAACTGCGGTACGACCGCGATGCGCGTCGTCGGATCGAGCCATGCCGACCCATACTCGTCGTGCGCAGCCGCGGCGTCAGCCCTCTACGGCCCGCTCCACGGTGGAGCAAACGAGGCCGTCGTGCGGATGCTCACCGAAATCGGCTCGCTCGACAATGTCGACGCGTTCGTTGCCGACTGCAAGGCCGGCAGGGGCCGCCTGATGGGCTTCGGCCACCGCGTCTACAAGAACTACGACCCGCGGGCGACGATCATCAAGAAGGCCGCCGACGACGTATTCAAGGTCACCGGCAAGAACCCGCTGCTCGACATCGCCCTCAAGCTCGAGGAAGTAGCACTGAGCGACGAGTACTTCATCAGCCGCAAGCTCTACCCGAATGTCGACTTCTACTCGGGCCTGATCTACCAGGCGCTGGGTTTCCCGGTCGATATGTTCACGGTGCTGTTCGCCATCCCGCGCACCGCCGGCTGGCTGGCCCACTGGACCGAACTGCTCGGCGACAAGGACCAGAAGATCTCGCGTCCTCGCCAGTGGTTCACCGGTGGCGGCGCCCGCGACTACGTCGCCATCGACGCCCGGTAGCAGGCCTTTACCTTCGGTTCACCCGGCGGGTGCTTTAGGCCCCGCAAACGCCAAATTGGAGTGGCGTAGCGCCGTGCGCGCTATGGCACTCCAATTTTCGCGTTTTGGCGCGGCCCCTGTGCGCGACGGGCCGGCCCCCGACGTGCTACGAACGTCGGCGTGTACCGCATCGAACGCGACGACTTCGCCATTCCGCACGTCACGGCGAACAGCCTCGAGGACATGTTCTTCGGACAGGGCTTCGCTACGGCGCAAGATCGACCGTGGCATCTCGAGTATGACCGTCGACGGGCGTTGGGTACCTTGGCCGCCGTCACCGGATCGCCCGCTCATGCGATCGCCGACGCGTTTGCTCGGCGCGCCCGGATCGCCGATTCGGCGCGTCACGGGTACCAACGGCTGGATGCGGCGAGTCAAGCGATGTGCGACGCCCATGCGGCCGGGGTCAGCGCCGCGCTCGCCGATGGCCCGCTGAGTTCAGCATTTGCCACGTTCGACGCCCCGCGACCCGAGCCGTTCGAGGGGTGGCACGTGTTGGCCACGTTCATCATCCGCCATCTCAACTTCGCCACCTGGCAGAAGAAGCTGTGGAATGCCCGGGTCGTCGCCGCGTTGGGTCCGGCGGGGTTGCACGCGTTTCATTTGGGCCGGCAGGCGGTGCCGCTCATCGTTCCGTCGGGGGTCGTCGAGATGGTCGGGGCAATCGCCCCCTCACAACTTCCCGACGGATGGTTGGATGCGCTGAAGCCACTGGGATTGTCGCTCAGCGGATCAAACTGTTGGGCGGTCGCCGGAAGTCACACCGCCTCCGGGCATCCGCTGATCGCCGGTGATCCCCACCGCGCGCTGGAATCCCCCAACGTCTACTATCAGGTCGGATTGTCATGTCCGTCCGCCGGGATCGAGGCGGGCGGGATCGCCTTCCCCGGCATTCCGGGCATCCCCCACTTCGGGCAGAACGCGGATGTGGCCTGGGGTGTGACCAACGCGATGGCCGACTACCAGGACCTGTTCATCGAACGACTGACCGACGTTGGCACGGTGCTCGACCGTCGCGTTGAGATCGTCGAGGTCCGTGGTGGCGAGTCGTTGACGGTCGAGTGCCTGGTCACCAGCCACGGGCCAGTGGTCGTCGGTTCGTCAGAGACCGGCGTCGGTTTGGCCCTCGCCGCTGCGGAACTGACCCGTGCCGGAGGTTCGCTGGCCGCCGTCCTCCCGCAGCTACAGGCCACGTCGGTGGCCGAGTTGGATGCCGCGTTGGCGACCTGGGTCGAGCCAGTGAACAACTTCGTGCTGGCCGATCGGGAGTCGATTGCCTACCGAACCGCCGGCAAGGTGCCGGTTCGTACCTCGATCAATGCCTGGCTCCCCGTTCCCGGCTGGGTCGCCGATCACGACTGGCAGGCAACGATCGCCGA
>JANNNL010000181.1:0-4997 GCA_031398525.1 Actinomycetes bacterium
CGGGCGATGACGGCACGTTGCAACTCGACAAGGGCACCGCCTCGCTGGCCTGGTACTCCAACACCGGCCCCCATGTGCGTTATGCGGCGGCCGGCACCTGGACGTCGTCGTTCGTGACCGGCCAGGAGTCGGCCGCTCGCGAGACCGACGGAACCCCCGACTGGTTCGACTGCTCCGCCGTCGCCGGTGGCACCTCATTTGCCGCCGCCGCCGTTACTGGAGCCGTCGCCGCCGCCCTACGCGACGACGAAACCGCCGTCGAAGCCTGGGACCGAGTCCGTCAGCACACGATGATGATCGACAACTCCGACATCCTTGCCCTCGACGCATGGAGCCTCACCGAATCCGTCTAACCGCAAGCTCACCGCCGAGCCCATCGATGAAGGTCGCGTAGTCTGCCGCGTCGACGGGTCGAGGAGGTGAGCATGGGAACACGTAGCGGGCTCCCGGTGCCGATCGCGCTCGCCGATCGTGCCGAAGCGTTGATCGATCGGGCCCTCGGTCACCGCGCCGATACCGGCTCGGTCACGTTTATCGCCGGTGAGCCAGGTTTCCTGTTCGACGAGATCGAATCGCGACTCGTCGACATTCGCCGAGCTGATGTGATTGCCATGCGGGTGACCGTCTACGACAACGAGATGATCACCGCGGCACCCGTCACGGTCGGGGCTTCCCGGCGGGGTTGCTCACGACCGCAGAACTTGTCGGGACCGTGATCTCACCGTGGCTGTCGATTGCCGGCGCGGCGTTGGTGGCGACATCGATCGCCGGTCGGCTTGTGACGGGGCGGCTTCGGGAGCGGTTGGGGCAGGCGTTCTCCGACGAGCATGTGTTCTGCGACGTGGCATCGATCGGGCCGGGCGAGCCGTTCGCCGAGGCGATTCGCACGGCGATCTCGGCGGTCGATGTGGTGCTGGTGATGATCGGGCCCGGGTGGGGGTCACGACGACTCGACGACGAGGGCGACTACGTACGGATGGAGATCACCGCGGCGTTGGCCGGCGACAAACGCATCATCCCGGTACTGATCGACGGCACGGCGATGCCCGGGCGCGACGACCTGCCGTCGACCTTCACAAGATGACCAAGCTCAACGCGGCCCGACTCCGCCGCGACACAGACTTCGCCCCCGACGCCCGAGCGATCATCGCCTCGATCCAACTGGGAGCGCGCTGAAGCCGAAGTTGCCCACGCATGCTCGACGATGAAAACAACACAAAACACCTATTTACCAGGATCAATGCCAATCGATCATGCTAAGCAAAGTTAGCTATACGGTGTAGCTACAGCGTGGTAACCTTGGTCCATGACGACGATGCCGTTGAACCAAGTCAAGGACAAGTTGTCGGCAGTCATCGCCGAGATCGCCGCAACCGGTGAGCCAGTCGAGGTCACCAGCCACGGCACGGTGGTCGCAGTCATCAGCCGTCCGGTCAGGCAGGTGATGCTCGGGTTGGGACGAGGAACGATCGATCCGGTGCCGACGCTCGACGACCTGTCGTGGAGCGACGACGACATCCAGGACATGGTCGGCGCATCGATCTTCCCGGCGTGAAGTACCTCCTCGACACTCACGCCTTGATCTGGGCCCACGTCGCTCCGGAGCGCCTGACGGAGACCGGACGTACGGCGATCGGCGCGCCGGGCGCGGCGGTCTATGCCTCACACGTCTCTCTGTGGGAGATGGCAATCAAACGACGACTCGGCAAACTGCCGGATCTCCACATGCCCGCCGCGGCTTGGTTCGAGTCGGTGGTCCCCCAGATGCGGTTGCTGTCGTTGAACATCCTTCCGGCCCATCTCGGACTGCTCGAGGACCTGCCGCTCCACCACGGCGACCCGTTCGACCGACTGCTCGTTGCCCAGGCCATCCACGGGGGCATGGTGTTCGTCACCTGCGACGACAAGATCGCTCCCTACGACGTGCCGACGATCTGGTAGCCCGGCCGGCCGCCCGCCGCAGCCGAGCCCTACAGCGGCAGATCCCCGGTCGCCTTCTTGGTGGTGCCGAAGTCTTTGTAGGCGGCGATGGTGCGTTGGGCGATGCGCATCTGGTGGATCTCGTCGGCACCGTCGGCGAAGCGGGACCAGCGGGCTTGTTGGAGCATTCCGGCCAGCGGGGTGTCGGTGGAGTATCCAAGCGCACCGTGGACCTGGATGGCGCGGTCGATGATCCGCCAGAGGCTGTTGGCGACGAAATGTTTGGCCATCGAGACTTCCGAGATGAAGTCCATTTTGTTCTCGATTTTGTACGCGGCATGCAGCACCATCAGTTTGCACTGGTACATCTCCATTGCCGAGTCAGCGATCAGCCACTGAATTCCCTGCTTCTCGGCGAGGAGCGAACCGTGGCTGTAACGGTCCAGTGAGCGGGCAACCATCATGTCCAGGGCCGTCTCGCACTGGGCGATCCAGCGCATGCAGTGGGCCAGCCGGGCCGGCCCCAAGCGGTACTGACCCAACAGATGACCCTGGCCTTGCCCGCCGAGCATGTTCGACGCGGGCACTCGCAGGTCTTTGATCATGATCTCGCAGTGGTTGTGGCCGCCCGACATGGTGTGGACGTCGCGCACGATCTCCCAACCTTCGGAGGGGAACTCGACGATGAACGCCGAGTTTCCGGCTTGGGGAAGGTCGGGATCCTCCTCGGTGCGGGCGATCAGGATGCCGAACTTCGCCCCGCGGGCCCCCGAAATGAACCATTTGTGGCCGTTGATGATCCACTCGTCGCCGTCGCGATAGGCGAAGGTCTTGATCAACGTCGGGTCGCTCCCGGCGACCTCGGGCTCGGTCATGGCGAAGCACGAGCGGGTCGTGCCTTCGCACAACGGCCGCAGGTACTTCTCCTTCTGCTCGGGCGTGCCCCAGTGTTCCAGCGTGTGCTGGTTGCCCTCGTCGGGGGCCTGGGCGTTGATGACGAACGGCCCGATGCTGACCTTGGCCGCCTCGGCCGAGACCGCGGCCATCGCCGTCGGCCCGAGCCCCATACCGCCCCATTCGGCGGGCATGTGCGGCAGCCAGATTCCCCACTCTTCCTTGGAGATCTTGCGGAGTTTGCCGATGGTGCGAACCAACTGGCTGCGGTCCTTCTGATCGATCGATTCCCACTCGGGCCGGACCACCTCATCCATCATGCGGCGGACCTTGAGGCGAATCTCCTCGACCTCGTGAGCAAACGTGAAATCGATCATGGGCAAGTTGTAGCCGAGCGGACGGCCATCGGGCACACCGAGGCTGCCACCAGCGGCAACACGCCGTAGCCTGACCTACGATGTCAAAGCCAGCGTGGGACGCCGAGGAACTGCCAACCGGCGAGGCCAAACAGCGGGCCGTGCGCGAGATGTTCGACACCGTCGCCCCGCGATACGACCTGGTCAACCGGATCATGACCATGCGCCTCGACGTGCGCTGGCGCCGCCAGGCCCTCGATTCGTTGGAACTTCCAATGGCGAGCCGCGTGCTCGACCTCGCCTCGGGGACCGGTGACTTGTGCATCGGCCTGCGCGACCGGGGGCTGAACCCGATCTCGGTCGACCTGTCGTTTGGCATGTTGTCGGCCGACCGTCGCAGCGGGGCACCGCGGGTGCAAGCCGATGTCGCCCGGTTGCCGATGCCCGACGCCTCGGTCGATGGGGTGACCTGCGGTTTCGCGTTACGCAACTTCGTCGACCTCGGCCTGTTCTTCGACGAGTTGGCCCGCGTCGTACGACCGGGGGGAAGCATTGCGCTGCTCGATGCCTGCGAGCCCGAGAACCGGGTGATGCGGTGGGGTCATGGCATCTACTTCGGCAAGATCGTTCCCAAGATCGGCGGGCTCCTGTCCGACAAAGGTGCCTATCGGTATCTACCTCGCAGCCTTGCGTATTTACCGCCCGCTCCCGACATGTTGGCGCGGCTCGAACAGGGCGGATTTAGGTCGACCGACCGCAAGCTATTGACCGGTGGCGCGGCACAATTGATCACTGGACGGCGGAGCTGACCGCCCCGAGTGACGAAGGACAGCGGGCGATGATGTTGACAGCGACGACACGTCCGCTTCCTCACGACGTTGACCTCAACGACTTCGCCGGCAGTGAGGGGTTCCTCTTTGTCCGTGATGGTGTCGGCATTGCCGGCCGGGGCATCGCCGCTCGCGTCTCGGCCCCCTCCGTCCCGCGCTACCTCTCCCAAATCGTGCGCGACGATACGGTCGGTCAGCCCGGCTGTGGGCCGATCGCGATCGGCGTGCTGCCCTTCAAGCCCGGAACCGCAGCGGGCATGGTCATCCCCCAAGTGACGATCGGGAAGGGACCAGATGGTCACCGATGGATCACCACGGTTGGCGATCCAGCCGAGCAGGTTCGGCCGTTCCCCCGGCCCACGGCGCAGGCGGCTTCGTTCAGCGTCGCCCCTGGAGTTTCGATCGAGCACTACCTCGACGCCGTCGCCGGGGCGCGAGACGCCGTGGCCGATGGCGAACTCGACAAGGTCGTCATCGCCCGCGACATCATCGTCGAATCCGACCAACCACTCGACGTCCACGCCATCCTGTTGCGGTTGCGGGCGTCCTTCGGGTCGAGCTATCGCTACTCGGTCGACGGCTTCATCGGCGCTTCGCCGGAGCTGCTTGTCAGTGTGGAGGGCAACACGGTGCGTTCGCGTCCACTCGCCGGCACCACGCCTCGAACCGGCGACCCGGAGACGGATCAGCGGGCGGCTGCGGAGCTGTTGGCCAGCGCGAAGAACCAGATCGAGCACAGGGTTGTGATCGACATGATCCATGACACGCTGCTGCCATGGTGCAGTTACCTGGACTGGGAGCCCGAGCCCTCAGTGCTCAGTGTCGCCAACGTGCAGCACCTAGCCACAATGCTCGAAGGTCACCTCAGCGACCCCCGGCCGAACGTGCTGGAACTGGTACGCGCGCTCTCGCCCACACCCGCACTCGGCGGCTTCCCCAAGGCCGAGGCACTGGCGCTGATCGCGCAGGCCGAGGGCTTCGTACGGGGGAACTACGG
>JANNNL010000214.1:0-1028 GCA_031398525.1 Actinomycetes bacterium
CGACGTCGGGCCGGAGCCGGTCGACAGCCTCGATCGCCTCCAGACCGTTGGCCGCCATGCCGACGAGTTCGATGTCGGTGGTGGTGGCCAGCAACTGTTCGAGTCCCGAGCGAACGACGATGTGGTCATCCACGATCAGCACCCGAATGGTTGTGGGCGGGTCTACATCGGTCATCGTGACGGTATCCGAACTGACTGGGGGATTCTGAGGGTAACTCGCGTACCCGAACCCGGGTTGGAGGCCACTGCGAACGAGCCGCCGAGATCTTCGACCAAACCGGCCAACGAACGAAGGCCAACATGGCCATCGCTGACCCGCTGGTCCAGGGTGGCCGGGGAAAAGCCGCGTCCGTCGTCGTCGACGGTCAGTTGCAGAGTGCCGTCGACCAGGCAGACGTCGACCTTGGCGTGATGGGCGCCAGAGTGGGTGACGACGTTGCGGAGTGCCTCTTGGGCGACTCGATACGTGAGGGTCGACGATGCCCGGTCGGGCGTGATCGAACCCAGATCGACGGACAGTCGGGTGGCGATGCCGCGCGCCGCGACCGGCCCGAGCAGGTCGCCGATCGCCGATTCGAGCCCCTCCTCCTGCAGGTTGGGCGGGTAGATATCCACGAGCAACGACCGCAACGATTTGATGCTGCCGCGCACTGCGGATGATGCGTCGAGCACCCGTTGCGGCTCGATCGTGCTGCCTCGCCCCATCGCCGCAAGCCCGAGCGAGACCCCGGTGAGTTCTTGGACGACGCCATCATGTAGGTCGCTGGCGATCCGCCTCCGCTCACTATCGGAGGCGTCGAGGGCGTGGCGGAGGAGTCGTTCCCGTTCGAGTTGGCCACCCCGCAGCCGCTTGGCCATCGAGTAGGCGAAGGGGATCTGGATCAATTCGAGCAGGAGCAGCGAGCCAATCGCAATCGGGGCGAATCGCGTCCACAGGTTGCGACCGACATCGGTGACTCCGCTGTAGCGGAAGTAGGCCTCGAAGAGCAGCGGAGTGCCGTTCGGAGTACTGGTGGCCAGGTACACCT